>JBCBJE010000268.1:0-6864 GCA_038523735.1 Cyanobacteria bacterium J06626_18
ACTTGAGCGCTGACACAGGTTGGGCCAAGTGTTCAAGCACAAAACAAACAAAAATATGGTCAAACGATTCCGGTTTGAATGCCAGATTAAAAATATCCCCTTGCTGAAAGGTTACATTTGTAAATCCTGCGGCTTCAATTCTTGTTTTTGCTTCTGCAATTGAACGCTCAGAAATATCAATCGAGGTAAACTGTGTAAGGGAGTTATTACCAGCTAGCGTGATGGTCTGTGCACCAACACCGCATCCCGCTTCAAGCACGTGACTACTGGGTGGATAAGATGTGTCCCCGTGCAAGAGTTCAACCAGCGTTGAAGCTTGGTCTTGTAACCGGATGTTTTCCCTTGGATCATACCCATGGACGTATGTCTTACTCATCAAGTCTACTCTTTATTGTTCCGAACACTTTATTTTCGCCTATCCTAATCCCTCCTGACATTATTTCCTAAGATGAATGCATTACACGACTTGGCAAAGTTTATGGAGAAATGCTGGGTGTTGAGCGCGCAACGCATGCTCAACACCCAGCATTAGGAAGTAATCAAACCAAGTCCAAGATGCGAGCATAGCCACTAGTCTTAGAACATCTTTGGGAGGATATTTCGCGTCCCTCATCTGTAACTGGTTCTTGAAAAATTGAGATACAGCAGTTTTCAGGTGTGTTAAGCACACAGCGCTATAAAACTTTCCCTAAATTATGTTCGGAAGCGTTGTAAATAAGCCGTCATTTGTTCAGACAATCTGATCGCCACCGTTGCGAGCTGTTGCCTTCGCCCTGTGGGCAAGAAAACCCCTTTCATCTGGGCACGATTGAATGTGGCTTGCTGAATATCAGCATCTCTAAAGTCAGCCAGCTGTAAATCGGCTGTGGTGAAGTCAGCATTCGTCAAATGAGCTGCTCTAAAACTTGTGAGTCCTTGCTGTATGAAGGCTCCTAACAAACATCCTGTAATGGCGCTCACAACCGCAAATACCCAGCGAGTCCCAACAGGCATAGCGTAGACCTTGAAGAATACAACCCAAGCCTCAGTAAAACAGAGCGTTCCGAGGGCACCAATAGCCGCACCAAATTGACTCCAGCGGTTGCTGTGGAGCAAACATTGGGCGATCGCAGCTAGGAAAAGTGTGATCACGCCCAGTCCTGGTACGATAGGCGTCAACTCGTCAGCCGACAGCTGTACCATGATTGCCAACCCCACCCCAAAGCCCAAGATTAGCGGTGCTGCTTCGCGGTTCGTGTGAATCAAGTTGATCAAGCTCCACGTGATACCGAAACTCATCACCCCATACCCTAAAACAATCATTAACAGAATTCTGAATTGGGGGCCGATTGCGAGCGTCAATAAACCCATCAGGCTCACGACAGTCAACATCACCACGAGAAAACCCCATAGGATGGGTGGAATGCTGCTAAAGATCTTATTGATGGAAATGGCAGCTTTGCCTTGCCGGGCTCGAACGAAGGTAGCCTGATTTAGAATTGCTTGATTAAAGCAGGTACCTCGGATAGACGCCTGGTTAAAGCAGGCTCCAGTACAGTCGGCCTGTTTAAAATTGGCAGCGGCGAGATCCGTTTGGCTGAAGTCAACCCCGGATACGTTGGCTCCTTGAAAGTTAGCCTGCTGCAAAGATTGCCGAGCAAAAGAAACTTGTCTCAGGTCTTGATGGCTAAAATCCGGAATCTCTCTTTGCTTGATGAGGATAGCAAAGACGAGCGCCACTAAGAAATAGATATAGCCATACAGGAACCAGGGTAAAAACGGTCGACCTCGCTGTTGAGCAATCAACGCCGGAATGAGTGCCAATGACAGCCGCAGCATCAGCCAGAGCAGCATGATTCCGTTGGTCATCGCTCCCAATATATCCAGAAAGAAAAAGCCACCTGCGATCGCCCACACGATGATTGCAGGGACTTCATAGCGTTGGGCAGATACTTCGATGACGAATTTGCTAGGATTACGAGGAGGCTGGTAAGCCATGGAAAGAGGCTTCGAGCGCAGTTTCGGGGAATTGGATATGGGCACGTCGGAAATAGAATCAGACAGGAGTGAAAAGGATCGTCGCCACACGTGAGCTGCATTTGCTCCGGATTGACTAATGACTTCAACCTGTTGAATACCTTGAGGCTTCAGACTGCCTAAGCTTTGCTGTAGAGAGCTGACCGTGGGCTTGGCCTCAAGGATGGCTTCTCGCCTAAGACCAATACGTAATTTATGGCCCTGGCGTTTCACCTGGACGGTGATGCCCTGTGGTTGTAACTGGCGGCAAAGCAAATCAGCGATCGCCTGACTATCACCTTGCTGAGTCCGGCTTGCTGGTGGTCTTGAGACTGACCCAACAACCGGTTGATGTTCGGCACCTGACGGTTCAGACAGTTGCTCAGGAGGCTGTTCAGAGGGGTGCGTGGACAGCTGTTTAGGCTGAAAATTTGCTGGTGGTTGCGACGGTGTCACTGGGCGACGGGCAACGGGTCTGGGTTGGATAGCTCGACGCGGTTGACGAACGGGAGGAGTCGGGACTGGTTTAGAAGTTGAGGTATCTGAAATGAGCGATCGCAGTCGCTGGGTTAACCCATAATACCCCCACAGCGCACCACCAACCGCGCCGATCAAACAATAGGTTCCACTGATTTCTAAGACCCCTTCAAGATCACTGGGGTGCTTAAGAATACCCACAAGGCTCCCCAGTAAAAATGCACCTCGCAAGGTCCCCAATACAACAGGCCAGTATCGCGACATTTGGCGAGCAAAAGCAGCGACAATCAACCAAACAAGACCGACTAGAAAGGCCCAAATAGCTGCAAATAGACCGCTGGCAATGACAACAAGCAGAAGGATATCCAATCGCATTTCTCAGTAAGCAAATGAATTATGATGCCTGCAAGGCATCACCTCATGCTATCGGCCACCCAGATTGATGTCGGTAATAAAAAGTGATCACTTGTCGATCGCGCCGAGTTGACGCAGCGATGATCGCTGGGCTGAGGTCAAGCCAACGGCGTCTGTGATATCGAGATCTTCATAGGGCCGAGGGAGAGCCCAGGTGCGGAGGCAATTTCCGGTTTGGGCATCCCACAATCGCAGTTGTCCTGCGGCGTCACCCGTGACTAATAGATGGCTATTTGGCAGTGGCGCAAATGCAATCGGCGTGTCTAAGCGAGGCGGGTGAGGTAAGACATGGGCACATTGTCCACTGTTCACTTCCCAAATTCTAACGGTTTGATCCAGACTGCCAGTGGCTAGCCATTGACCATCCGAGCTGACCGCTAGTTGGCCCACTTGGTTAGTATGGCCCGTCAATTGATGCAGGCATTGCCCTGTGGGCACAGCCCAAATACACAGGATGCCATCCCCAGCGACACTGGCCAACCATTGACCATTCGGGCTAAAGACAACCTTCTCCACAGAGCTCGTATGGCCTTGGAGAGTTTGCACGCATCGGCTCTGCTGCCAATCCCAGAGCCTGACTGTGGTATCGTCACTGCTGGAGGCAAGCCAGTGACCATCCGGGCTAAATCTGACCGCCCAAACATGATCGGTATGCCCTTTGAGCGATCGCACCAGCTGGCCCGTCGCCAACTCCCATAGACGAATTTGGCGGTCTATTCCTGCACTGGCTAACCACTGCCCATCAGGGCTAAACGCCAACGATCGCACCCAGTACGTCTGTGCATCTAGACGATAGCGACATTTTCCCGTGAGAGTATGCCAGATACAAATGTTGGATTCGGTTCCACCGCTGGCCAACCATTCACCATTGGGGCTGAAGGCCAACGCCCAAATTTCTTCCGAGTGAGCTTGCAGCGATCGCAGATTCTTACCTGTGTGAATGTCCCAAAAGTTGATTTGCCCAGCCTGACTGCCGCTGGCTAAAGAGGTGCCATCGGGCGTAAACGCAAGCGCCAGAATACCATCAGCATATCCTTGCAGGACTTGTAGACAGCGACCTGTCGCACCATCCCAGAATCGCAGGGTCTGATCATACCCGCCACTCGCTAAGTACAACGAGAGATCTGCCGTGTCGGTCTGTGAGCTTGCGGTCAATGATGGGCGGAGGGCTACTGATAAAACCCAGTGGCGATGCCCCAGCAACACCCGAAGACAGTCGTCGTGAGCTAGCGACCAGAGGCGAATGGTGCCATCAGCGCTGCTACTCGCCAAAATCCCTCGATCTACGCTGATGCTGAGTGACCAAACGGCAGCCTGATGACCGTCTAAGACTCGATAACAATCGCCAGTGCGGTTATCCCAAAAGCGTATTGTGCTGTCAGCACCACCGCTGATTAGCTGGGCCCCTTGATAAACCACGGTATACACAGCCGCTTCATGCCCGACAAAGGTATGAAGACATCTTCCTGTCTGCAAACACCAGAGTTTCAAAGTGCCATCTTCACTTCCTGTCACTAGCTGGTGACCATCAGGATGGAAGGCCAGCGATCGCACAGCCTGATCATGTCCTAGGAACTGCCGTAGGCACTCACCTGTTTCGAGATCCCAAAGGCAGATGAGGCCATTGGCGTCGCAGGAAGCGAGTGCAGGCCATTCCCTTGCAGAGGAAGGGTTGATAGCGATACCTCTGACCCAGTGGTCATGTTTTGTCAGGGTGTGTCGGCAAGTTCCAGAAGCCACATCCCAAACCTTTATCGTGTGGTCATTGCTGCCACTGATAATCCATGGACGAATTGGGTGAAATAGCAAGGCTCTCACCCAGCTCGTATGTCCGGTGAGGGTCTGTTGCAGCTGTCCAGTCGTTAAATTCCATAGGCGAATTTCGCCATTGGCGTCGCCACAGGCTAGCTCCTGCCCAGTTGAGTCAAAGGCAACGCATAGGACTGATCCAAACGTTTCCGTGAACAGAGCTGTCTTGAAGTACGCCTTCGTAAAGTCAGACTGCTTGAGGGTACGCCCACGCAAATCGACTCGCCACAGAGCCAGCCCAGAACAGTCCAGGTTGGCCACTGCATGATCCAGCAAACAGAGAAGATTCACGCTATTGCCCGCAGCATAGCCGGGACAATCCGCCAGGCACTGCCGGCAGTTTTGCACCCAATCGCGCAACCGCTGCTCGACGGCAGGTTGGCCACCGCACTGCAGCAGCAGACGTGCCAAAATAGGCTGCAGTAGTAGCCGTTTCTGAGCATTGCAGAGATAGTCTGGGGCAGCAGGGGTTAGCAGGCTGTATTGGTTGAGGGTTGTTCCTAACAACGCCGATGCAGTGGCTTCGCTGGTGTCAACAGCCATCAGCTCTGACACCGCGCAATCAATCAATCGCCGAGTCACATACTCCATAATGACGGGCTGCTGAGTAAAGCGAGGCGCACTGTAAACTGTGGTTGCAGTGGCCTTTTCAATAAGCGATCGCCGCCATAGTGACTCCAGCGCTTCAATTAGCAACGGCATATCCGGTGGATGCAAAAAGCTGGTTTGTAGCTCAGCAAAGACGACAGGTTCTCGATGAATAGTTAGCCAATACATCACCTGCTGTTCAAGCGGCAGGAGTCGATTAAACTGCTGGTCAAGTATCTGGCGAATTCCCTGCAGCAGCGGTGTTCTCGCTTTCAAGAAAAGCTGAACCTGATTGTCGAACAGATCGCGAATCGTCGTGGCGACCAGCTTCAAAGACAGCGGATTGCCCCCATAGCGATCGTGCAGCAAATCACTCTCGCTGGTTTGGCAAACGATACCTGTATCCATCAGCAGCGATCGGCAAGCCTCTGTTTCTATGGGCTCAACGGGGTAAACGCGGACGAGGGGGTTGCGAGCTTGCAAGCCTGCGAAGTGGGCAGGCAACTCGCGATTCGTCAAGATGACACAGCTCTGGTGTGTGAGAGTGCTCAACTGTTCAAACACATCCTGATAGCCTTCGCTGCCAGGGAGATATTCTCCCTTCAGAGACTGGGGTTGTAGCAAGGATTAACCATTATCGAGCACCACCAGACATCGTTGCCGCTGCAGCTGCTCCAGCAATAGAGGCAACCAATCCGCATTTGTCTGCAGCAATGGGGAAGCCACGTCCGTCCGAGAGGACACGTCGAGGGTCATCACCAAATCTTGCAGCAATTCGAATGGAGTGGGAGCAGACCGCAGCGATCGCCACACGACGCGTTCAAATCCTTGCGAACTCGATACATCTGAAACGTTGGCCAACTGGTAAGCCAGTCGCTGAGCCAGCGTTGTTTTACCAATGCCACCCTGTCCTTGCAGTACAACCAACCGACATCCGTCCTCAACACACCACTGCGTAAGCTGACTCAGGTCTCGCTGCCGACCATGGAAAGTACCTAGAACGGTTGCCTCTCCACAATCACAGTTGATTAGAGTAGGCGCAGCGGCCTGTTTTGGCACAGTCTCAGAGGACTGAACTTCCTGCCGCTTCAACTGCGGCATAGTGGCTCGCAAAGTAGACTTACTGACAGGTTGGTTTAATGTTTTTGAGAGTGTTTGCCAGAGCTTGCTGCCAACGTACTTGAGATAATCGGCATCATACCCGACTTTCTGAGCCATTTCACTATAGGTCAGCCCTTCCCAAGTGCCCCGAATAATTTGCTCTTGCACCGTACTGAGGGACAATGCATCGAGGCCATCCAAAGTAACCAATGCTTCTTCTACTGTGATCGTTTCAAATTTCACACGCTCAATTCAGAATTTGTTGAATTCATTGACTGTATTGAAATAATAATCAATGCTTTGGCAGCATATAGCAATCCTAAATGAGTTGTTGGGGATGCAGCCCGTCCCACCCCCAACAACTCATTTCACATATCATTTAGGAAAGCTATAGTTGAGAAAAAGTGATGATATAAATCTGTTCGTCAAACTACCTGTCTCATCGTAGATGCCTATCAAGCAACGTGTCAGTGAGTGGCT
>JBCBJE010000269.1:0-6863 GCA_038523735.1 Cyanobacteria bacterium J06626_18
ACTACCGCTGGACAAATCACCAGTAGGCTCAAGAAGAGCCCCGTTCAGCCGTTCGATGAAACTAACAGAGCTCCCCGTTGGGGATGTCTGGTTGCTTCAAAGATTGCTTCTAAATGTCGTCTTCTAGCAAGGCAGCGCACGTTGACAACACTATGCCATGACCACTGACGGTGGTAAGTACGGTGGCGTACATAAGAATGATGCCGGCATATTTCGTAAGGCTTGCGTAAGGCTGTAGATTTGTTTGCCCTTGGGACGTGTAGCGGCTGCACTTAGCCTATCCACGGCTGAATCGACAACCGAGACTAAGGATGGCTGCCAGTGACGAATCCGACCAGTGGTACGTCAAGCATCAATTGATGGGTAAAGTCGTTTTCATTTCACGCGAGCATCCGCCGTCGTGAAACGCCAATCAATCCAAGTTTGTTGCTAATTGCGAATTGCCACCCAAGCTGCGACTTCCGTTTGTAAGGTGTCAAACTCAGCGATACGTCAGTCTAAACACTGACGAACCAGACGACTCAACGCAATCTCGGCCATGTTTAACCAACTCCCGTGTTTGGGGGTATGGCAGAACTCGAGGCGATTGAGAATCCGTCGGGCCTCGGCAGGCTCAAAGGCTTTGTAGAGGGAAGCGGGTGTGTGGATATGGAGGGGATAGCCAAGGCTGGTCATCTGGTTAAGGCGAATGCGAGTGTCTTCGGACTGGCAATGAGGGCACTGCATGAGGGCGGAGGTGTGGCAAGAGCGGTCCCAGTGTATCGCCTAACTGACATGGCGCGACACTCCTGAGTCGTCAGTTCTGACACTTAGAATAGGGGCAACGGTCAGAACTGACGACTTAGGAATGCTAAACGATAAAACGGCCATAAATTTAGCAGACTTTGGCAAAAATGCTCAGTAGGTTGGGGCCCAGAAGGTATTGATGTTTGAGATATCTGAAGCCTACCTGTGTACCCATTTGCTGCCGTATTTTCGAGCCGTAAACCCTAATCCCATTGGGAGAAACTGGCACGCGCCCCACCCCTGTCGAGGTATTGGTCGTTGGGTCAACCCAGTAGAAAGTGCCTCCCGGTCGCAAGACCCGATAAATCTCAGCCAAGACCCGTTGGGGTTCAAGGTAATGCAGAAAACTAAATGTATTGAAAACCGCATCAAATTGCTGATCGGCAAAACGCAAAGGTGCGGCATGGCCCTGTACAAATATGAGACGGGGTCGATGATGATTAGAGCAACGTGCTTGACGTAACATCGCCGCCGAAAAATCTAGCCCGGTGCCTTGTAAGCTAGGGTATGCAGTCGCTAGACGATTGAGCAAACGCCCGGTACCACAGCCAATGTCAAGGACGTTAGGAGCTGCGGGAAGTTCAACATATTCCAGCAGTCGCTTATGAGTAGCTTGGTAGAAAACTGAGGGAAATAAGAAGTCATAAATCGGTGCCCAGCGGTCGAATAATTGTTGTTTGCTGTTCGGTAAATTCATCGATTGACCAATCTTGGATGGTTTGAGCTGTTCTACTTGCGACTTGATTTGTCCTAGTTCATCCTCTTTACCCGACTTCCACAATTTGTGCGTTCAATGCCTCTGCCACAGCCGGGTCGTGACTCGTGAGCAGAAGTGTCCCCCCTGACTGCGTAAACGTTTGTAGTAAATTCAGCATGAGCTGGAGGGATTGTACATCCTGCCCAACGGTGATCTCATCCAGGAGACATAGCCTTGGCTGCCTGGCCAGAACAGCTCCCAGGGTGAGGCGACGCTTTTGCCCCTGAGATAGGGACT
This sequence comes from Cyanobacteria bacterium J06626_18, assembly GCA_038523735.1. Classification (GTDB taxonomy): domain Bacteria; phylum Cyanobacteriota; class Cyanobacteriia; order Phormidesmidales; family Phormidesmidaceae; genus SIO1E4. The sequence continues at coordinate 1,781 of JBCBJE010000269.1, forward strand.
GAGGATGCTGTTTGGCCCGGTCTTTGAGGTTGAGTTGAGCCAAGATGCGATCAGCCGTTGCGGGAGCAACACCCAGTTGTTGGACTTCTAGCTGCACAGTGTCGGCAAAGAGTTGATGGTTGGGATTTTGCAGGACGAAGCCGACGGTACGAGCAATTTCTACAATGCGTTGTCGAATCGTGTTGTGTCCGAGCAGTTCTATGCTGCCAGTGGTGGGCTTCACTAAGCCACTGACCATACGCAGCAGGGTGGTTTTGCCACTGCCGTTGTCGCCTTTGAGCAGGATAATCTCGCCGGGGTAAAGCGTGAGATCGGGATAGGGGGGATAGGGGTGGAGGGTGAGGGAGTGGGTTTGGAGGAGGGGAGAAGTGGATGAGGTCGGTGAGGTAGGTGGGGTGGGCGGTGTAGGTGAGTGGATGAGTGGATGGGTGGGTGAGGTGGGTGGGCTGAGGTGGAGGTGGGTTTGTTGAATGTGGAGGGTGCGATCGCAAATCGTCTGCACCAAATCCAGGCGATGTTCGACGATGAGAATGGCCTGACCTTGAGTGGCTCGTTGCTTGAGCAAGTGAAGTAGGCGGTGGGAGGTCGTGAGATCCAAGTAGGCAAAGGGTTCGTCGAGGAGCAATACGGGCTGGCCCATTGCCAGGACACAGGCGATGATCAGCCGTTGTTTCTGTCCGGCCGAGAGGCGGACGATAGACCAGTCTTTTTGGGCTTGCAGATCAAATTCTTGCAGAATGGCCTGGGTGAGGGGCAGGATACGCGGGGCGGGGGTGTTGAGATTTTCCAGGCCAAAGACGACTTCGTCAGCGACGGTATCGGTGAAGATTTGAGTCTCGACATTTTGCAGCAGCGTTCCGATTTGGTAAGAACGCTGGCAGACGGTCCAGGTTTCGATGTCCTGGCCCTGGCAGCGGATGGTTCCGGTGAGGGAGCCGCCGATATGGGCCGGAGCAATACCAGCGATGCAGTTTAGCAGGGTGCTTTTGCCACTGCCGGTCGCTCCGGCCACCAAAACGATTTCGCCAGGATTGAGGGCTAGATTGATATCGCTCAGCACAGGCTGGGTCACATTAGCGTAGGTAAAGCTGAGATTTTCAATCTGAATTATTGGTTCCATTGCAGATACCCAACAGCCCCCAATACTGCGGCAGCTGCGATCGCAACTCCCGTATCCCATCTTCGCCATCGTAGTGGTTGGCCCACACTGCGACGGGCGCTGGGGTTATAGCTGCGGGTCTCCAACCCTACTGTGACTTCATCGGCATAGCTGACGATGCGAAAAATCAGCGGCACGAATAGCCCCGGAAACCACTGCCCTGGCCGACGGCTGAGATCCACCCCGCGCAGTTGGTTCGCTTCGATAATGCGCTGAGCTTCCTGTTGCACAACGGGCAAAAATCGCCACACCAGCGTCAGGCTTAGGACCAAAAAGGAAGGCAACTTTACTGCTTGTAGGGCGCGAGTTAACTCCGCTGGCGAGGTGGTTAAGGAAAAAATTGGGCCGGGCAGTAAAATTGCCAAAAGCCGCAAGGTGTTTAGAGTGGCGGCGAACCCATCTCGCAGGAGCCAAGTGAGCGCCGTGAACAGGAGGAGTGCGATCGCGCCCGCCAGCCAGATGCGCCACGACATTCTCACCGTTAGCAGCAGCACCAGCAGCACCCCCACTAGCAGCCCCGCTGCCGCCAAATCTTGTAGCGCAAACGCGACACTCACAGTCACAACACTCAGAACAATTTTCAGCAGCGGATTCACCCGCCACAGCCAACCTCGTTTTGAAGATTTTGCAACTCCAACCAACATCGGTAAACCTGACCCTACTCTTAGGAAACCGCTCGTGTCGACGTCCACCCCTCTACCAATCACCTTCCCCCTTACAACTTGCCTGCCCGCTGCAATTGCTTGACGACTCGTTCCCCTAGCCACCACCCGATCGCGCCTGCAAAGCCAGAAACAATTGTCATGAGAATCAATACCCAGACCTGCCCAACCCAGGCAGCAAAGACATCGCCAGCGGCATAAGCTCCCACCAGTGCCCCCGCTACTGTGGCGCTGCTGAAAAACACGACATTTCCTAGCAGGCGGTTGGCGCTGCCGTGGAAGCCACCCCTGAACAACATCACCAGCTCCGTCACCAGCAAGGCGATGACCAAAAAAGCCGTAATAATCCACGAAAGGCGGCTCAAAATCAGAGCTAAAACACCCATCATCAGGGCGACGCTGCCGGATCGCTGCAGTCGGGCCATCCCTAGCGTTAGAAAAATGCCTGCAAAGGGGGCCCAAACCACCGTGCGAATTCCCGGCAGTGGAATCGAGAGGGTTAGGGGTACGGTAATCACTGACGCCACTGCAATACCGATAGTCATGAACGCGGCGAACACATAATCGCGAAGCTGCCAGGGTTGGGAGGATTTTGCCATGGATTTGTTCTCGGCTTAAAACTCGGCATTCACGCCAAACAGGACTCTTGCACCCGGAGCGGCAAAGTTCGCAGTTGGGTAGACGTATTGGGTATCGAACAGATTTTCGACGGCAAAGGTGAGTTGCACCGTCGGAACGATGCGGTAGCCCAAGGTCAAGTCAAACACAACGGCCCCTTCACTACCGGGACCGACTTCGTTATTTTCTAAGACGACATCGCCCTGGTCAGCATAGATACGGGACTGAATCAGCCCCAGGAAGCGATCGCGGGCATAGGTCAGCCGCACCAACGCCGTCGTGGGAAATACTTCAAGCTGGTTTAAAGGACGCCCAGACTCGTCTTCACTGTCAACGAAGGTAAGATTACCTTCCAGCGTCAGGCCAGGAATGAATTCATAGGCAGCGTTGAGCTGCACCCCCTGAATCAGGACGTCTTTGTTAACGACCTGAATAGCGGGGGGCGGTGGACCGGGTGGTCCCGGCGGTCCCGGCGGCGGTGTAAAGGGTTCGAAGCCCTGAAAATCGGTAATGTCGTTGCGGAAGTAAACAATCCCCGCTGTCAAGTTGCCGCTGGTGTAGTCCAAACCGATATCAATATTGTTGGCTCGCTCTGGCGATAAGTCAGGATTAGACTGCACTTGTCCCTGCGTGGGAGCAAAGAATGAGCCATCAGGAGAACTCCCGAACAAAAATAGCAGGCTAGGCGGACGGAAGCCTTGGGCGAAGTTAGCGCGGGCAAACAGTCCATCCGTAATCTCGTACACAGTGCCCACGTTAAACGTGACGGCATTGACCGCTTCGGACTGGTCAGCACTTTCCGTTTGAAAGAAATCGAGTCTGGCCCCGCCCGTTAGCGTCCAGTTGTCGGTCACAGTGTAGACCGATTGGGCAAACAAACCGTGAAATTCGCGGGTGGCACTAGGGGAGGTGATGTCATTCACCCGATCCTCAAACTCGGAGGTATCTTGGCTGAAGTCGTAGCCATAGGTGAGGGTAGCATCGCCGATCGCAGTGGTGGCAATACCGGTTACGCCAATACTTTCAGTATCGGTGAAGTCTGAACTCGGCACCGTGATTGTGGTCGGAAAGGGGCCGGGGAGGGTGAACTCCGTCAAAGTGTCAAATTGGCGGCGACTGCGCTGATAATAAGCCCGCACCTCAATCTCAGTGCCTCCTGATATGCCATCGTTGATGTAGGCCAACGAGTAGCGGTTGGTTTCCCGAAACTCGTTGCGGGCTTCGAGAAAGGGAGGTGAGGGAAAGCCGCTGAGATCGGCATCATCCTGTCGGTAGCGGTCAAGCCGCAAGATGAGACGAGACTGCTCGCTGATGTCGTAGCGCCCTGTCCCGTACAAATCAAACACGGTGTATTCTGTGCCGTCAGGGGGAATGATATCGCCGTTAGCATCACGGGCATCGCCAGCGGTGCGATAAGTCGCTCCGAAGACATAGTTGGGGCCAGCGAACTCAAAGTTTGTATTGAACTCTGAAAAACCGCCGCCGTAGGTCTCGCTGCTGACGGTAAAGGGCTGATCAGGGTCGGGAATTCGGGTAATGACGTTGACCACACCTCCAAAGGCATCAGCGCCATAAATCGAAGAGGCTGGACCTTGTAGCACCTCAATGCGTTCTACGCGAAATGGATCAATGCTGCCAAAGTCAGGGCCAAATTCTAGATTGGGTCGGCGTTCGCCGTCTACTAGCAGCCCAATCCGCTCCCCCGCAATGCCGCGAATATTAATTGCTCCGCTGAGCAACCCCAGTCGGTTGACCGTTACCCCCGGCAGGGTTTGCAGCGCATCTGGAACCGTGCGGATGAGGGGGCGCCGTTGCTCTAATTCTGCCTCAGTGACAATCTCAACCGTAGCCGAAGTTTCAACCTCGCGTGTCGGACGACGGGCCGCTGTCACCACTAACCGTAAGCCTTCCTCCGCTGCAGGAGTCTCTTCGACCCTCTCTGCTTCAGGCGGCAGCACATCTGGTTCGGCTTCGGCAGCGGGCGGTAGCGCTTCGGGGGGAGTCGCGATCGCCCCCGTCACCCCCACCACAATTTCACTCTCCCCAGTCTCTACAGCGACCGTTGGCACCGCTGTCGTACCGACAATCCGAATCCTCACGCTATTCGTATCCAGGGATTCCACCGTCACCAACTCAATCCCCTCACTTGGGCTGGCTTGCTGGAAAGCCGCCCCCTCCGCAAGTTGGACATTGGTAATATCTAAAACCTGCGTATTCCCGAAGGTCGTTTCAAAAAGCTTAGCCTGGGAAACCGCTTCACCCGCCAGCAAAATCTGTAAACCCGCCTCAGTGGGGATGACTTGAACGGTCTCAATTTGCGCCGTTTGCGCCTGAGCGGGTAGAGCGATAACCGTACTGAAGACTGCAGCTCCACTCCCCATAGAAAACAAAAATTGTCGCACCTCGATTCCTCACACAGTCCTTCGTTAGCCACTCGATCAGAGAGGCTTTTCAAATCAGCAAAATTTTCAAAGCTAGTTTCTGAAAGATTGAATGATTAATTCCGATGTGAGAAAAGGACGTTACCCCAAAAGCGAAAATTTTTGTTTTCTATGGGGAGTGGAGCTGCAGTCTTCAGTACGGTTATCGCTCTACCCGCTCAGGCGCAAACGGCGCAAATTGAGACCGTTCAAGTCATCCCCAC
>JBCBJE010000270.1:0-6837 GCA_038523735.1 Cyanobacteria bacterium J06626_18
AAGGGCCCGACATTGTGATCGAGCTGATTTCTGAAAGTACTGCAGCACAAGATAAGACTGAGACAAAGGAAATTTATCAAAAACAGTTGCGGGTCCCTGAATATTTCTGGTTTGACCCTTTTAATCCTGATGATTTGGCTGGATTCAGCCTCGACCGTGGCATCTACCAACCCATTCAGCCCGATAATCAAGGTCACCTAATCAGCCAACAGCTTGATCTCAAGCTGGTTCGTTGGCAGGGAGTTTTCAAAGCGGTAGAGACCACTTGGCTCCGCTGGAGGACTTTAGATGGGATCCTCCTACCGACTGACAGAGAGCAGGCGTCAGCAGCTAAACAGCAGGTGAATGCCGAACGGCAGCGGGCTGACGCCGAACAGCAGCGGGCTGATCGCTTGGCCGAACGACTGCGATCGCTCGGCGTCAACCCCGAAGATCTCTAACCCACCTCCCCTTTTCCCTCGACCCTTCATCTCATCAATCCGGAAACACCCATGACCCATTCAGTAGTCATAATTGTGGTGACTTCTCCGATGGCCCTATCCAGTAATGCCTGACTTTCAAGACGCCTTCATCTCCTATGGACGAGCTGACAGCAAAGCTTTTGCAGCAAAGTTAAACCAGCGGCTGCTAGAGGCAGGGCTGAAGAGTTGGTTCGACATGGACGATATTCCGGTCGGCGTGGACTACCAGAAACAGATTGACCAAGGCATCGAACTCACTCACAACTTTTTGTTTGTGATTTCCCCCCATTCGGTGAACTCTCCCTACTGCGGCAAAGAGCTAGATCTAGCTGTGAGGCTCCACAAACGAATTATCCCCATTTTGCATGTAGAAGAGATTTCTTACGAGCTTTGGCAGACACGCAATCCTGAGAGAACAGAGGCGGAGTGGGCCGATTACCGAACAGCCGGGAAGCATAGCTGTTACCCCAACATGCCGCCTGAATTGGCACGCATCAACTGGGCTTTTTTCCGGGAGGGGATAGAGGACTTTGAAGTTGCCTTTGCCGGTCTGTTAGAACTTTTTCAAAAGCATCAATCTTATGTCCAGCAGCACACTCAACTGTTGATGCAGGCGCAGCAGTGGCAGCGAGAGCAACACAAGCATCTGTATCTCCTCACTGGTGAGGACCTTACAGCGGCGCAGCAGTGGCTCCGGTATCCCTTAGAAGAGGTCAATCTTCCTTGTCCGCCGACTGACCTACACTGCGAATTCATTACCGAGAGCATCAAGAACGCCCATAACCTGATGACACAGGTGTTTTTGTCCTATGCCGAAGAGGATCGAGCGATCGCTCACCAAATTCGCCGCCACTTAAATCACCAAGGCATCACCGTTTGGACTGCACAAGGCGACATTCAATCAGGGGTGGATTTCCATATCGCGATTCAACAAGGGGTAGAAGAAGCAGACAACATTGTGTTTGTGCTGTCACCTGATGCCTGCATGTCGGAATACTGTCGCTTTGAGCTGGAATTAGCCCAGCAATATCACAAGCGCATCGTGCCATTACTGATTGCACCTGTACAGCCACAACAACTGCCCGCAGCCGTACAGACTCTACAGCACATTGACCTGACTCAACCCCCAGACACAGCCGTCTATCAGCAAGGTGTCAGCCGTCTCTGCCAGACGCTGCAGCAGGATGCACCCTATCACGCAACCCACAAAAATCTGTTGGTAAAAGCGCTGAAGTGGAATCGACAGAATCAGAATGCCAGCATTCTGCTGAGGGGCCATGACTTGCGTCGTGCCGAAGCCTGGCTAAGTGTGGCTCGGTCAGGAGATACCTGTGGGACAACGGCTTTACAGGTGGCATTTTTGGAGGAAAGTCTACGACAGCCACCCGATTTGACGTCTGATGTGTTCATCTCCTATTCCAGAGCCGATGCTGATTTTGCTCGTCGCTTGAACGAAGCGCTGCAGTTCCACGGTAAAGTCACGTGGTTTGACCAAGAAAGCATTGCCTCGGGGACCGATTTTCAGCAGGAGATTTATCGTGGTATCGAGAGCTGCGATAACTTTCTGTTTGTGCTGTCTCCTCGCGCAGTCCAGTCAACCTACTGTGCAGACGAGGTAGAGTATGCCGTGCGGTTGAACAAGCGCCTAATTCCCCTTCTGTATTGTCCAGTCGAGGCTGAATCGGTACACCACGAACTATCTAAGATTCAATGGATTGACTTCAACCAGGCCCATGGGGACTTCTACGTCAATTTGGGAGAACTGATCCGGACGCTGGATACTGATCGCGACCATGTCCGCAACCATACACGCTGGTCACGCCGGGCTCTGGAGTGGCACCAAACCGATCGCAGTTCCGATTTGCTCTTGCGGGGCAGTGAATTTGCTTTGGCCGAAGGTTGGCTGAATGATGCCGCGAAATATAGCAAAGCCCCGACGCCGTCAGCCCTCCATCGAGAACTCGTTGAAGCCAGTCGATTAGCGATTCAGGCGGAGCGGAACCGCGAACGACGACAGACGGCCACGCTGCGATCGCTCCTCTCCATTGTTGCCAATGCCTACACCCAAGCCGAAGCCCAGCGTCAGCGGGCCGAAATTGTTCAGGAAGGTCAGATTCGGGCCTTGAGCCGCTATGCACAGGCACTCCAAGCGGCTAACCAAACTTTGGAAGCTCGGGTCGAGAGCCTCCGAGCAGGGCGTCAACTACAGCAGCAACAAGCGCGGATCACTGTTTCGGATGCACTGCAAGCTGAGGTGATAGCGGCTTTACGCTCGACCCTGTCAGCCGGACCCGAATTCAATCAGCTCACCGGCCATACACAGCCTATTCCGGATGTCGCGATCAGTCCTGATGGCCAAACCTTGGCGACTGCCAGCCTCGATGGTACCGTACGCCTCTGGAATCATAAGGGAGCCTGGCTACATACGTTGGAAGGTCATACTGACGGGGTATACGGCGTTTGCTTCAATTTGGATGGTACTCAGTTGGCAACAGCCGGTGCGGATCATACTGTACGCCTTTGGAGCGTGATGGGAGATGCCATTGCAACGCTGACAGGGCATGAGGATTGGGTCTATGGCGTTTGCTTTCGAGCTGATGGGCAATACCTCGCGTCCTGCAGCGTGGATCGCACCGTGAGAGTGTGGAACTTAGAGGGCCAATGCGTGCGATCGCTCCTCCACGAGGATACTGTCATTGATGTTTGCTTCAGCTCCGACGGTACTCGCCTAGCGACTGCCTGTGTGGATGAGAAAGTGCGCCTATGGCATGAAGACGGGACGCTGCTCCAGACTTGGGAAGGCCACAGTGGGCCAATCACGACTGTGAGATTCAGCCCTCAAGGCGATGTCGTAGCTAGCGGCAGCGTCGATGGAACTTTGCGATTGTGGCATCTGACATCGGGAACCAGTGACGTGCTGCAGGGACACCTGGATGATGTGTGGAAAGTGCGTTTTAGCGCAGATGGGCAAATCCTCGTTTCAGCCAGTAGCGATAACAGCCTCAAGTTTTGGAACCGGGCTGGTCACAATTTACTCACGCTGAAAGGGCATCAGGATACGGTGTCGGCGGTTGCCATGCATCCCCGCGCGCCCATCGTCATCAGCGGCAGCTATGACAAAACCATTCGTTTTTGGCGCTACACGCTGCCCCGCGTTCAAATTGTTGCAGCCGATGCAGCGGGGGTTAATGATGTCACGTTTCTGGCGATAGACCTTTCAGCAGAGCCCGAGTCGGCAGCCACCGCTTCAGGACAAAACTCTTTCGTAGCAACCGATGCAACAGTATCTACCCTTGCTACTTCAGAGCATGCTGTCGCAACAAGGAGAGCGCCCCTTATCGCTACAGCGGGTGCCGAGGGGCATATTCAAATGTGGACGACTACAGGTAAGAACTGTCACTCTTGGCTGGCTCATAACGACCCGGTTAAAGGCATCACTTGGAATGCCAAGGAGACTATACTGGCGACTGCGAGTACCGACACCACTGTAAAACTCTGGCGGGCTTCAGGTGAGTTGCTAAACACCTTGCGAGGTCATTCTCTCCCCGTTCGGCGCATTGCCTTTAGTCCTGATGGAAACTGGCTAGCGACCGCCAGCTACGACAAAACGGTTGGTATTTGGTCCATAACTGGTGAACGAATCTGCACCCTGCAGGGACATACGGACCAGGTTTGGGATATCGCCTTCGCACCGACGGGTGTAGGCGAAGATATTCTCCTCGCCACAGCGGGTTGGGATAAGACGGTATGCCTATGGCATTTGGGTGATGTCCTGAAACAGAAGCGCATCAGTACGCCCGACCGTTGCAAGCATACGCTTAAACCCTGGCGGATTTTCGAGGGACACCAAGATGTCGTCGCCAATCTGTGTTTTAGTCCAGCGGGAGAGTGGCTGGCGACTGCCAGCCAAGACCGCACGGTTAAGGTTTGGTCTCTGGACGGGCAACTGCAGCGCAGCTTAGACCATGAGCAAGCCGTCATGGCAGTTTCCTTCAGTCCCGATGGTCGCTGGATTGCTGCCGCTGGCTTTGATCGCCAAATTACGATCTGGAGCCGTGATGGACGACAGCTTCAGACCTTGGCAGGCCATACAAGCACGGTATGGCAGTTGCAGTTTCAGAAAACTCAGCTGATTTCCGCTAGCGAAGACGGCACTGTGCGAATCTGGTCGCTGGATGGCGACTATTTGGATGCCGTAGCCAGCCTCCACGATCTACCACTAGAGGCACTGCTCGATCGCGCCTGTCAGCAAGTGCATGACTACCTGCAGCACAATCTCAGTCTCGAGACGAGCGATCGCACCCTCTGTCCAGAGCTATAGGCAACTGTACGGAGCGAACGCGGACCCTTCTGTATCGATCTGTGCTGATGTGTAAAGTTCGTTGACTATCCCAGGTGATTGGCTTCAATGATGTGAAGTATGAACACGGAACACCCCGATTGCTTACTGCAGGAGACCTTATGGGACAACGCCGTGCTTCCTCCGCAGCACTGACCTGGCTAGTCAGCCTAGCCGCGATCATTCCTTTGCTGGGTATCCCCACCTCTGTCGTAGCGATCGCTGCTCAAAAAGACGACCCAGACTCCTCTGTGGGAGTATCAGCGGCTATTCCACCGAAGGATGGTCAGCATTCCTCCCCATCCTTAGCCCAAATTGATCTGAGTGCCGACGAGTCCTTAGTGTTGCCAAACTATGCGCCTGCTGAGGATAGCTTTCGATTTTCCAACGAATATCTCACAAGGGCGATTCAGGCCAAACGGGCCCAGCCTGACTGGAGCAATAGCTTCACCTTAACGCTGTCGCAACTATTTGGCCCACAGGTTTGCGTCGGGCAAGATACCGAGCAATGTATTCTCACCGCTGCGGCCCAAAGCTGGCTGTCTTCTCAGATGGATTTGATGGCTCAGGGAATGTGTGACGGTATGGCTGCGGCCAGCTTATTTCTGCGAGAACCAGAAAGCGAGCCCATCTTACCCTGGTGGCAAAGACTCTTAGGTGAATTGACGCCTTTTAGCCGCGATCAAGCAACGGCGAATGATTCAGTTCTGCAAACCTTCATCGCCAATCAAGCGCTGCTGCAGGGGTTGGATGAAGTTTACTTGCCGACTCAACAAATCCGCGAAAGTCTGACCCCGCGTGAAATCTTAGCTCAGCTCGTCAATGCTTTGCGCGCGGATCCCCAGAATCCCTACACCATCGGGATCTACCGTCAACAAGCAGATCAGCTAGTAGAAGGCCACACACTATTGCCTTACCGCATCGAAGCGGGACAGGATGGTCAGTATCGAGTTTACGTATTTGACAGTAATCTACCCTCCCAATCCCGCGCGGAGCCGTACCTACTCTTTGATGTGGAAGCGGATACGTGGTCCTATGAGCCTGCAGGATCCCCCAGCTACCAAGGAGATGCTCAGAGTAAAAACCTGGACTTAACACAGCTATCTTGGCGACGCCCCCAAGCCAGCCTGCTAGAAATCGCCGACCCTTCTGAGTTTTTACTGCGAGGACCCTTTACCTGCCCGTTTTGTGAGGCAGAGAATCAGGGGCAGCCTCTCGAAGTTGCGTTGATTGGCGAAGGGCAGTTAAGCATTCAGCAGCTGGATAATGGGACGAATGAGTATATTTCAGTAAGTTCAGCGACTGCTCAGGGACCCTTCAAAGGTGGCCTAGGTCGTGAGGTTCCAGCTAGTTATGCGCTGTCTGCAGATGGGAGCGATCTCCCCTTCAAAATTACGGTTACCGGAACAACAGTAAGAGCCCAAGAGGATCTGACGCTGCAAATCATCGGCCCCGGCTACACAGCAAGCTTCGAGAAGCTTCAGCTTGCCCCCCAAGAAACCCTGACCATGTACGTTACGACTGGCGATCGCGGTCCAGAGCTCACTTTTGTCGCCCACCGCGATATGAGCATCCCTCAGTTATCGGTTTATCTAGAAGACGATTTCACCGAATTGCCCGCCGAGGTCACAGAACCAGAAATAGCAAACAACATTACTCAAACTAGCAATACCCGCTACAGCAAGCACGTCAGCTATAGCTTCAGCATTAGCGACGTTTCCTTGTCGGCAGGAAAATCTGTCGGGGTCGGAGTCGACCGTACCCGCCAGCAGTTCTATTTTGCCGACAGTGATGCCGCCAGCAACCGCTATACGCTCAACGTCATTGGCCGCACGAAGGAAGAACAAATTACCGAGACCGAGACTCGCGAAGAGTTCCCCAATGGTGAATTCGAGGTGACAACAGGCACCGAACGGCGAACGCGACGGTACGAGGAATCACTACGAATCAGCAGAGTTGAAGTGGATGACCAAATGCTTGCGTACTTCAATTACGGCGACTGGGCGCAAATTCCTACGCCTGATGAAACGCTAGCTG
>JBCBJE010000271.1:0-6834 GCA_038523735.1 Cyanobacteria bacterium J06626_18
CCTTCACTAATTGAGTGAAGGAACTATCCTGACACTTGGTCTATTAACTGTTTTAGTAAATCCTAAACAACCAAACCTAGTCCTACTCGATGACATCGAGCAAGGGCTCCATCCTAAGGCTCAACGAGAGCTAGTTTCTGTCTTTAAGGAAATTATTCAAGACAACAGTAATTTGCAGATCATTTTTTCTACTCATTCGCCGTATATTGTGGATGAACTAGAGCCCTCCCAGGTCCATGTCTTGAGCAATAAGCATTCTGGATTTACCCGCTCTAGACGATTAGATGAACATCCTGACATAGAATGGGCAGCGCAAACTCTGACGACAGGAGAGTTCTGGGATGCGGAAGGAGAAGATTGGGTAGTCGCAGAGGGAGCGAATGCTTGAGTTCATTATCATTGTTGAAGGTCCTGCGGACGCCCGAATTGCTACTCATCTAGTCGAGCGAATCTTAGTAGAGAAGATCGAATGGCTAGAGCCTGAATCGATTCAATATCAATTTGTTTGGAGTGGTCTATTAGAGAATACAAATCACTCTTGCTGGAAAGATATCAAACAAATCATAAATCAGTTACAACTCAGGTCAGGAATTCGGCTTCCTAAGTATTTAGGCCATGGTAAAGCCGGTTCCTTAAAAGCGGATGGTGCAGCAGCTAGCAAAATTTTGACCCTATCAAAATTGCTACAGCGCACGCGTCAGGTTAAAGCGGTTTTCCTGCTCCGTGACTTGGACAACCAGCTTGAACGTAGACAAGGTCTCGAACAAGCTCGGTTAGAGCACGCCGATCGGAAAACTGAATTAGAAATTGTAGTTGGCACTGCTGATCCAAAACGAGAAGCTTGGGTATTGAACGGGTTTATTCCAAATAATTCAACAGAAGAAAAAGCTGTGAAGGATATTGAAGCTCAGCTAACTTTTCATCCTTGTCAAGAAGCTCATAGACTTCGTTACACCTCAAAGGAGGAACCTGAGCGCATCAGAAATTCAAAAGTGGTGATTGAGTTATTGGCTAATAGTAATAACAGCCGTGAACAGCAGTGCTGGGAAGAAACAGACTTAGACTTCTTAAGAAAGCAGGGTGTGAAGACAGGATTAGCAGCATACCTGCTCGAAATTGAAGAAAGAATAGTTCCAATTTTAGGTGCTTGATGTTGATGGGTTGATATTTGCTATCAGCTTAGATTTGGTAGATAGATATAGTTTTCAGATTTCAATGCTTTTCAAGTCTTGGCTCAAAAGCCCCTGGATTAGAACATTTCTGCTGATCTTCTTGGCGTCCGGGGCTGTGTTGAACGGTATTGCCTGGATGCAGGCACGGGCCATGACTCACTACGTCGAAGGGGGCGATCGCACAGCGAAGCCAGAATCGTTATCGCTGGCGGGCAAAGCGTGGATTGTATTGACAGGTGTGCGGCTACCGCGACCAACCAATGAGCGATCGCCCGCTGCTCTTGACCTGCCCTACGAAACCCACGTCATTGACCTGCCCCCAAACGAACGCCTGGAAACCTGGTTCATCCCAGCAGAAAACTCCCGTGGCGTAGTACTCCTGTTTCCGCCCTACGGCGCAAGTAAGCAAACGCTGCTTGCCCAAAGCCAGATCTTCCATGAACTGGGATACAGCACACTGCTGGTTGACTTTCGCGGGGTAGGCGGGTCGAGCGGCAGCGATACCACGCTGGGAGTGCGTGAGGGCGAAGACGTAGCTTATGCCGTCCGGTATGCTGAGCAGCATTGGCCTGGGCAGCCAATCGTATTGTATGGCGCGTCCATGGGTGCCGTTGCGGTGATGCGGGCGATCGCCCACGAAGGCGTCGCACCTAGCGCCGTCATTTTGGAGAGTCCGTTTGACAGTTTGCTGAATACCGTCCGCCACCGTTTTGATGCCATGAGCCTGCCCTCGTTTCCCAGCGCTGAGCTGATTGTGCTTTGGGGTGGCTGGCAGCAGGAGATTAACGGATTCACCCATAACCCGGTGGAATATGCGTGTGCGATCAACAGTCCTGTTCTACTGCTGCATGGTGAGAAAGACAGGCGAGTAAGCCTACAAGATGCTCAAGCTATTTTTGAGGCGCTTCCAGACCAGAAGCAGCTAGTCATCTTTTCAGCCACAGGGCATGGTTCACTCGCGAGTGCTAACCCAACTCAATGGCGGCAGCACGTGCAACAGCTTTTGAATCGGCAATAGGTATGAGTGCAATGCCAATTTTGGATTTTCGATTTTAGACTTCGTTGTAAGCCTCATTCGTCAAAAGTTGCGTAGATACTGCTGGAACAAGGACTCAGTACGCTGACCCCTCACACGGCTAATCCCATAGCGACTCTCGCATTCCATCGCGATAGCGGTTCATCCTGCACTCTCATGGGCTGGTCGATTGCGCTCGACTTTGGTGTCGAGTTCATCACTGTTCAGAGTCTTGTACACCGAGTTGACGATAGCTGATCAAGACCCAAACAGGAATGCGTGTGCCTTCGATACAGGCTTCACCGCCACAAACTCCAGCTGTTTTAGTAATTCCTCGCCAGTCTTGACTCAGACTTCGAGCCAGGATTTGGATAGCTTCCAGCTTATCAACCGGCGATAAAGACAAGAGCTAAGCTTCAATATCTTGAATACCCGTAGTTTCCAAGGATGCGGTAACTGATCACGACCTTATCTTGAGAAACTGAATGCAAAAGGATACTCTACTCTGCCCTCTGCCTTCATTGAGTCAACGTCACAATTTCCTCGAAGCTAAAGTTCGCAATGAGTTGAGTTAAATAATTCGCTAGATTTGCCTGTCCCGCAGGGATCTCCGTAATCAGGTCAGCAACTTCTTGACCATCGACCCTCGTGGCTGCTTGGTGTAAGCGTTCTCGCCAATTCATGGGCATTTTCTGGAGGTCTTTGGCGGTGATCTGCTCAGACGCGATCGCAGGTGTTGAAGTTGCTATCGCGTCGGATGTTCCAAGAGCGACAGGATCGCCATAGGTGTAATGAACACCTAGATATTCGGTCATCTTGGCAAAAATCATTTCGGTACGAAACGGCTTACTGACGAAGTCATCGCAACCTGCCGCTGTTGCCAGTGCCTGCTCTTGTTTGAAGACGCTACCAGTCAATGCAATGACTACGGGGGCACTCTCGCCAACGGACTTAATCTGTTTGGTGGCCTCATAGCCATCCATTACCGGCATGCGCAAATCCAT
This sequence comes from Cyanobacteria bacterium J06626_18, assembly GCA_038523735.1. Lineage (GTDB taxonomy): Bacteria > Cyanobacteriota > Cyanobacteriia > Phormidesmidales > Phormidesmidaceae > SIO1E4. The sequence continues at coordinate 3,192 of JBCBJE010000271.1, forward strand.
CCAAATCAGATGAGGCATCCACCGTTGCCATACCAATGTCGCCTCCAGTCCGTTTTTGGCTTCCCGGATTTCAAACCCAATGGGCTTCAGCAAATCGACCAGCAGTTGCCGGTTTTCGGGCACGTCCTCCACAATCAGAATGCGATAGGGGGGTTGACCGGGTTCCAAGCCGACGACGGGGCAGTTGGGCTGCGATCGCGCCAATGAAGTCTGGAGAGCTGTTTCTGCCTGAATAAAAAATTGAAACTGACTGCCCTGGCCCAAGCAGCTAGAGACCGTTATCTCACCCCCCATCAGCTTCACAAACTTACGGCTGATCGGGAGTCCTAGCCCCGTGCCTGCTTGCGAGAACTGCTGATTGTTGGCCTGCACAAATGGTTCAAACAGAGTGTCGAGTTCCGCAGAATCAATCCCCGTCCCCGTATCTTCGACCTCGAAGTGCAGCCTTAACGCTGGCGTCGGAGCGATCGCCTCGGTTGGCTCACCAGCCGAGGCAGCGGAGGCCCGCAGACAGATGTGACCGGTATTGGTAAATTTCACAGCATTGCCCACTAGGTTAACCAGGATTTGGCGCAGCTTGCTCTCATCGGTGCGGACGTATTGGGGCAAGTCAGCAGCCTGCTCTAGGCGCAGATCGACACCTTTAGAATCGGCTTTAAACTGAAACATCACATAAATTCCTGCGAGCAGAGCCTGCAGGTCAAAATCGCTGGGATCCAGGCTGACTCTACCGGCCTCAATTTTGGACATTTCCAGCACGTCGTTGATGAGATTCAGGAGATGTTCGCCACTTTGATTAATGGAGTTGAGATAGCGCTGTTGTTGACTGTTGAGGCCGCGATCGCGCCCCATGAGTTGCGTAAAACCCAGAATGACATTGAGGGGAGTGCGGAGTTCGTGGCTCATGTTGGATAGGAATTGGCTCTTTGATCGGTTCGCCACCTGTGCCGCTTCGGTTGCCTGCTGCAGTTCAGCCTCAGCCTGTTTGCGATCGTAAATGTTCCGCACCATGACTAAGACATCTTCTTGACCACGGGGTACAATGCGCACTTCTTCCCAAACCTGACGTCCCGCTCGCTCTAACTGCTGCTCATAGACTTGAATTTCGCCGGTGTCCAACACCTGCTGAACCGCTTGCAAGCGGCGTGCCAACAGCTCTGGCGGGAGGAAATCGCGCAAATCAGCCCGTTCGGTATTAGACTCACTCAGAGCCGTATCTTTGCCTGGCGACACCACATCAAAGAGGGAACTGTCGCGATACATCCGCAGCATAAAATCAGGAATTGCCTGGAACAGAGCTTGCTTCGTCGCTTCGCTTTGGCGGAGAGCGGCTTCGGCTTGCTTGCGATCGCTGATGTCAGCAACCACCTTGTCTAAGCAATTCTCAGCCTTGTTCATCCGACAGGAAAACAGAACCCAACAAAAGCTACCGTCTCGTTTGCGAAATTGGGTCTCAAAGTTACGCACTTTGCCAGTTCGGAGTGCCGTTTTGAGCACCTGTTGACGATCCTTGGTGTCGGCATACAGGTCTTTGGATTGCTTGACGTCTACCACCTCATCCAGAGTGTCATAGCCCAGCATGGTGGCGAAGTATTGATTGGCTGCGATCACGGTGCCGTCGTCCAAGCAGGTGCGAAAAATCCCCACCTGAGTGTTGTCAAAGATATGGCGCAACTGCGTCTCACTCTGCTGCAGGGCAATAGCGGCAGACCTGAGTTTAGTGATGATCGAGGCGGCAATGGCAATCACCAAAATCGTGGAGACGGCATACAGCCCTAGCCGATAAAGCGTGGCTGACCGAATCGCCCACTGATAGGCCCTGTCGTAGATTTCGGCCAGTTCCGTTCCCTGCTGGCGAGTCGATACCGCTAATAGCTCTTCAACCAAGGCATCTGTTGCCAACCGATTTTCGAGGATGAGGTCAGCGTGGGTAAGTGGACTGGTGAGGATTTGGCTCGCTGATTCAGACTCGCTGGCTCGATTGCGAAGCTGCTCAATATCCGCCTCTAGTTGAGCGGTGAGTTCTTCGCTGGCTTCGAGATTAAACAACAAAACAGTTTGCAGCAGCGTATCGAGTTCGGTTGCGAGGTCAGGCGGTATATCGGATTGCTCAGTCAACCCGGTGACCGCGATGGGGAAATAGGCTAGAGAGTTCCGCAGAATGGCCTGTTTAGATTTAAATTGCTGGATTAGACTGTCTTTTGCTTGCCAAAGCTGAATGTTTTCCTGCACCTGTTGCTGCAAATCCTGACGGGTCACTACAACAAAGTCTGGCGGTGTTCCCAGTCCCTGATGCAGCGCTCGAATTGCGGCCTGCTCGTTCACAATGGGGTCGTAATAGTCCAGCAGGCCCAGTCGCAGCTGCAGGAGGTTTTGGTTAATCCGAGCATCGAGTTCTTGCAGCTGACGTAGGGCATCAACATATTGGGTGTGCTGGGTCAGATTCACAGCTTGCGATCGCGTCCAAAACAGCAGCAGGAGTAGCACAGCGCCGGTAGGGAAAACATACTCGTTAAACACAGTTATGAGCCAATGTGCCTTGGGTGATGCCTCGGACGTCGGCTGTTCGGTGTGTGATTGGCGCTGTCTGAAAATCGACCGAACCATAGCCAGATCTCCCAAACAACAGGACGGTTTACAGTGCGATGGCCCCCCTAAAAGGCCGGTTTACCCCCTCTGGGGCCTAACATCAACAACCTTCGCGCTAGGTGATCCCCCTTGCGACTCTCCTGTCAGCGTTTGCAGAAATTGGGCAATTTGCTGAACATGTTCGGCGGGAATAGGACGACCGAGTTGGTATCTCACCATGATGTTGATTGCCTGCTCCAGTGTTTCGGCACTGCCATCGTGGAAATAGGGCGGCGTCATAGCCACATTCCGCAGACTCGGCACTCGAAACACGTAGCGATCAGCCTCTACCTGAGTGACATTGAAGCGGCCAAAATCAGCTTTTGTGATGTTGCCCCGATCCGCAAAGTAGTTGCCAATAACCCCGAACTTCTGAAACATATTGCCGCCAACATTCACCCCCTGATGACAGCTAACGCAGCCATAAAGCTTGAACAGTCGGTAACCCTCTAGTTCGGTTGGAGACAACGCCGTCTGATCGCCTCGTAGATATTGATCAAAACGGGCCTTAGGCGTTGTCAGAGCTGTCTCATAGGCCACAATCGCATCGATGATATTTGTCCGCGTAATCCCGTCTTCGTAAACTTCGGCAAAAGCTCTGCGGTAGTCCGGTACAGCTTCTAGCGTTGGCAGCAGATCGGACCACTCGCTGCCCATGACGATAGGATTCTGCATCAGGGCATCGGTATGCTCAAACAAGTCACTGAATTTACCATCCCAGTTGAAGCGGAAGTTGTAGATGACATTGAACACTGTCGGCGTGTTAACAGCCGTCATCGCCTCCCCGATACCGACGGAATACTGTTTACGATCAACTCCCCCAATCTGCAAATCGTGACAGCTGGCGCAGGAAACTTGGCTATCTTTCGACAGGCGAGGATCGGCAAACAGCGTTTCTCCTAGAGCAAACTTGTTAGAAGTAACGGGGAGTGCTTCAGGAAGTGGCTGGATCGGCTCACTGACAGGATTGAACGAAGCGCTTTCTGCCATCGTTAGCGGTAAATTGCTGGGTGTC
>JBCBJE010000272.1:0-6828 GCA_038523735.1 Cyanobacteria bacterium J06626_18
GTAATAATTTTTCGCCTAGTGTGAGTTTCATTCGTCTTCTGACTCACCATCTCCGAGAGGAAACTATGCGCCACTCAAATAAAAATCAAGTTCTTTTAGGGGTTTGACTTACTTTCAAGGGAGACCGGCTTAAAGCGGGAAATTTTGCCAAGAAAGGAGAAGTCAGGAGCCAGGTTGCTACTAACTTCTGACTCCTGATTCCTTACCCAACCAGGATTTCCTTGGCTCAAGAAGATACCTCTCCAAGGGAGATACCTTGCTCAAATAAACATCTGCCTGTACAACAGGCAAACCGCTACTGACCCAGCCAAAAGTCAGACAGCCTTGCCGGACTTCGGTCGTAAATCGGTCGTAAATATCTGCTGTAAAACCGCATCCGTTGTGAAAGCATGACTTAACAAGAGCGTGTATTCGATTTGACACCCTTTCTGAAGGGTATGCGAGCGCTCAGGGAAAGTCAAAACCTTTTGGGGTAATTTATTGTTGCTTCATGAAGTCTGCCAGACGAGAGCACGATCACCGCTTGCTTCTAGCTGAGCGATCGCACCTTGGAGCAAAGCTTCCCCTTCCGGAACCGACTCAATCCGACACAGATGTTCACGCAGTTGGGCAGCTCCAGCAAATCCCTTAACGTACCAGGTCATGTGTTTGCGCGCTTGGCAGATACCCCGATACCCCTTATACTCCGCAATCAATCGCAGATGCTCCTGGGCGCACAGTAGCCGGTCAATGGTTGTGGGGGTGGGCAGGCGCTGCCCCGTTTTTAAGTAGTAGTCAATCTCACCGACGAGAAAGGGATAGCCGAGGGTTCCCCGTGAACACATAACACCATCTGCCTGGGTAATCGCCAAGCAACGGACGGCAGCGTTGACAGAATCAATATCGCCATTGGCAATCACCGGAATCGAGAGGGCTGCTTTAACACGACCAATCCAGTCCCAGCGAGCTGGTCCCGTGTAGCCCTGCGCCCGGGTGCGACCATGCAGGGTCAACAATTGCACGCCAGTATCTTCCATACGACGGGCAAAATCGACGGCATTGATGTTTTTGTCATCCCAACCGATGCGGGTTTTGACGGAGACGGGCACCGCAACAGCTTCAACAACGGTACGGGCGATCGCAACAGCCATTTGAGGATCCTTGAGCAGCGACGACCCGCCGCCTTTACGAGTGATTTTGTTGACCGGGCAGCCCATATTGATATCGATGGTATCGGCTCCTTCGGCCACCGCTCGACGGGCTGCCTCAGCCAGAAAGTCGGGCCGACAGTCAAAGAGCTGAATACTGATGGGATGCTCATCCGGATCGACTTCCATAATTTGCGGCAACGTATCCAAATGGCAAACCCCCGCGGCATGAACCATTTCGGTATACAACATGGAAGTCGGCGCATACCGGCGCACTAGCCGCCGAAAAACCTTGTCGGTGACGCCTGACAAAGGTGATTGCAGAACCCGACTGCTAACCGCAACCGTCCCAATCATCAGTGGGGTTGCCAATCGGTCACACAAGTCAGGGGAAAAAGAGGCCATCATACGACAGAGGAAAAGCGGTATCTAACCTACATCGTATGCCGCCGACCGATGAGCCAATAACTTTCCATTTCACCCCGGCCCTTGACGGCGATCGTTCCTCGTGGTTCGAATAAAAATCGATTTTTGAGGCGTTCATACACTTCGGGTGTGACCTGGATACGGTCTGGCAGTCCGGTTGTCTCCATGCGGCTGGCGATGTTGACAGTATCCCCCCAAAGGTCGTAGGCAAACTTGCGGACCCCAATGACGCCAGCAATAACAGGCCCCGTGTTAAGTCCTACCCGCAACTGAAAAGGTGTACCGTCGGGACGTACAAAATCTTCTAGGGCCTGCCGCATATCTAGCGCCATCATGGCGGCAGCATCGGCGTGGTCAGGACGGGAAATGGGCAAGCCACCGGCCAACATGTAGGCATCCCCGATGGTTTTGATTTTCTCTAACCCATGGCGCTCGGCTAAACGATCAAAGGTAGAAAAGATGTCGTTGAGCAGGTTGACTAGTTGTTTCGGACTCATTTGCCCAGAAGCAACGGTGAAATTGACCAGGTCAGCAAAGAGCACAGTGACTTCGTCAAAGCTTTCCGCGATCGACCGTGCTCCCGACTTGAGGCGCATTGCGATTTGGTACGGCAGGATGTTGACAAGGAGCCGATCAGCTTGCTTTCGCTGCTGTCGCAGTTCCATCTCAATGCGGCGGCGTTCGGTAATATCGTGAACAATACCTTCGTAGTACAGGAACTGCCCATCCACATCGGTCACTTTGCGAATGGTCTCGCTGATCCAGATCTTGCTGCCGTCTTTGCAGTAAACCTCTGACTCGGCATCGACAATTTTTTCAAACTGCCTAAGGTAAACGGCTAGTTCGTCCCACCGCTTGGGCTGGACATACAGCTGTTTCCCCACATTCGTGATGCTCTGCATCAAGTCTTCGGGCGAGTCATAGCCGTAAATTTGAGCAAAGGCAGGATTGACGCTGATGTAACGCCCATCCTCAGCCGTTTGGAAAATTCCTTCGGTCGCATTCTCAAAGATGCGGCGATATTTGGCCTCTGTCTGCCGCAGCGCATTTTCGACTTGTTTACGTTCCCGGACTTCCTGCAGCAGCAGCGCATTTTGATGGCTAAGCTGCTGCCGCTGCCGATAGCCATTGAGCTGATACTGGACACGGGCAACGATTTCTTCTGACTCTAGAGGGAGGCCCAGGTAGTCACTAGCACCGGCATTAAAAGCTTTGGCAATCTGGGGAGGGGTGCGATCGCCCACCATGATGACAGGAATATCACGCGTTAGGCGTCCCTTTTTGAAAGACTGACATAACTCATAGCTATTTGTATTGAGTAAAGGAATTCCAATCAGAATCAAATCAGCTGGATTCTCTCTGAACTCTGGCAACTTACCGTTCAAGGATTCAGCAATCTGCAGAGTATAGCCACAGTGCTTCAACGCTTGAGAGAGCAAGTGAGTTGCCGATGGGTCAGCATGAACAATGAGCAGGGTCGTCTCATCTCCCCTCTCTTTGGACACGTTGGTTGGCTCGACCCGACTGTTCAAGGCTGGCTATCCTTTGTACATTTCATAACACATCACTCAAACGCAAGCGCCACTGATAGGTGTAATCCCTATCCTGTATACCCCCCTGTTGAATGGAAGTACGGGCGATCGCGAAATAATCAAAAAATTTACTCCCGATAATTGCACTGCAATCACACAAATCCTCATAGAGATGAACAAGCCATCCGGGTAAAACTGTGGACAGTTTTCCTAAATTAGCAGTTAAAACCATCAACATGGGACATTCCTGAAGCATACAGAAACCGAAAGTAATGGATATTATCAGGTCTACAGCGCCGACTCCACAGCGCAGCTGTGAGGTTTTGTAATAAGTCGAAGCCGTCAGAGGACAACACGTAGATTACTACTTAGATAGACAAATTGAATAGTCAGATTTATGCAGATGATCTGACTATAAGCAGCGCCCTATTTGACGGCCAAAGTCAGCACCGTCGGCCTGAGGCTGTTTCCCATTCTGAGTAGCAGTAGGAACACGATGAATTTAGAGAAATCCCAGTAGCACTGCAGCGTACAACCAAGGTAACAGATACACCTGGACATTAAACGGCTCGAGAATTTGCAGGTTGTTACACAGCTGAGCATTTTTTGCTCAGGAACGACGCTCAGAGGTTACTCAGTTGACGACACCCATCACAGTCGCATGTTACTGAGATGTCCAGCTTTATACAAGTCAATGCGTCATGGCTGGCACATATAGCAGAAGGCAGGAAACAGCTTATTCTGAGCCCAACCATATGTCTTACCGGCAGGCTAACTTTAGCAAAGGATGCTGAGAGTTACCGCCTGTTGCGTTGTGTCACAGAGAATAACAGCCGCTCTGCCAGAGCAAAATGCCGTCTTATAGTGGCTTTGAGCTAACTGTGTTCCCGCGTATTTCGCTTCACAGTTGAATTCAAAGTCATTTTTATGATCACCAAAATTTTGACGGTCCCTGCGGCGCTGTTGCTTATGTCGGTAGGGTCAACGTCTGTGCGGGCAGCCGCAATTCATTACACCGTGGACAGTTTTTCTGACGGGGTAAATGGCGACGTTGTGGGAGGTCCCGATTCTGCTTACGAGCTCTATGGTGTGGCCTATGCCCAGACTGATACGACGCTATACGTGGGCTTCAGCAGCAACTTGCCGATTGGCGGCCAGCCAACGCCTGACGTTACGGGTGGCAGCGTGGCGTGGGGTGATTTGTTTTTCAACTTTACGGATCTGCCCTTTGCCGCAGCCGTTGCATCGGGCGAAATTTACGGGGTTCGCTTTGATGCTGCTAACGATTCCCCTGTGTCTTTGGGCCTATACCAAGTGCAACAAACGAATAGCGTGACCTCTACGAATGGTGGATTTGCCTCGCTGGCAGCGTATCAGACGACGGTTACGGGAGCGGGAGGTACGCCATCCCTGGGCGATGTCCCCTTTGACGGTAGCTATCTGAGCCATACTGGTGGACCTCAGAACATCATCGCTCAGGGAACACTTGTATCCAGTGAAGTCAGCTTTATTGAAGACTTCAGTACAGTCGGATTTGCCTCCGATTTTGGGTTTGGAGCCGAACTCTCGGAAACCGGCAGCTATAGCTATGGATTCAGCGTCGAAAAAAGCGGGTTGCCCTTGGGTGACTTCATTGCCCATGTTTTGGCAGAATGCGCCAACGACAGTATTGCTTTTGTTGGGACGCTGCTAGGACAAACAAGCCAAGGCGCTGCTACATCCAAATCGGTGCCCGAACCAGCTAATTGCTTATCCCTACTAGCTATTGGAGCAGGCTATGCCATCTGGCATCAGAGGCAACGACAAACACTTCAAAGAAGATAACGGCAGTTTTCCCAACCCCCCCCCGCCAGAGCCGGAGAATTGAATTCTCTAGCTCATTGCATCAGAGTCCTCTTGCGAGGACTCCCCGCGAAATATTATGACGGCATCCCCCAACTCATGCAGGCAGCCCCTTCAGTAGACTTATGTTCGTGAGCGGTGAGTTTTGAACTCGGCGCGGAATGACGGTTCGCTACCGAAGCGTCAGCTCCAGGTAAGTTCCACACAGGTGACATCCACGCAATCTCCTCCTAGCTGTTCCCTGTTCCCTGAACACAAGCGTATTGCCGCTATCCTGCCAATTTCGCCTTAACCAGAGCCTGCACCTTACCGCCATCAGCACGACCTTTCAGCTCCTTCATCGCGGGGCCCATTACCTTGCCCATGTCTTTAGGTGACGACGCCCCGGTCTTCGCAATCAAACCATCAATCACAGCTTCAATTGCCTCATCCGAGAGCTGCTCTGGCAGGTACTCTTCCAAAATGGTCAGTTCGGCAGATTCTTTTTCCGCCAAGTCCTCACGCCCTGCATCAGTGTATTGGGCGATCGCATCCTTACGCTGCTTTGCCAACTGAGTCAGAACTTCGATTTCCTGTTCTTCCGTAAGTTCTTCCTGCCCTTTGGCGCGTACAGTGCTTTCTTTCTCGATGATGACTTTCTTAACGCTGCGGACGGTTTCTAGCCGCACCTTGTCTTTCGCTTTCATCGCAGCTTTGATATCGTCTGTAATGCGATCCTTCAAGCTCATAGTTCTGAACTCATAACAACTTGCCAAACTCTATCCTAGCGATCGCCGCCCTTGCTAACTAAAACCTGATATCAATCCAGAGCCATCGCAGCCATCGCTTATCCTTCATCATCCCCATTGTCAGTTGCTGATCGCCAGCGATCGCCTTAGCATAGGGAACTACGCTACACGCCATAAATCATGCTGGAAACAACCGACCTAAAGCGCGATCTTGCACTGTTAACCGAGCGCCTGGGCAAAGCTCAGGAGTATCTTTGACGTCGCTGCCATCAAAGCCAAAATTCAAGACCTCGAAAATCTGGCAGCACAGCCGGAGCTTTGGGATGACCAAGACAAGGCGCAGCAGATTCTGCAGGATTTAAACGACTCTAAGGCACAGCTAGCGCAGATTAACCAGTGGCAAACCAGCTTGGAAGACACTGAAACCATTCTGGAGCTATTGGAAGAAGATGCCGATGAGTCGTTGTTCCATGAAGCTCAGGGAACGCTCAGTGAGATGGGCCGTTCACTCGATCAATGGGAGCTGCAGCGCCTGCTATCTGGAGCTTACGACAAAAGTGGCGCAGTCCTGACGTTAAACGCTGGCGCTGGCGGCACCGATGCCCAAGATTGGACGGAGATGCTCCTACGGATGTATACCCGATGGGCAGAGCGTCAGGGTTACAAGGTGCAGTTGGTGGAAGAATCAGAGGGCGATGAAGCCGGTATGAAATCGGCGACGCTGGAGATTCAGGGTCGGTATGCCTTCGGTTACCTGAAAGCTGAAAAAGGGACACATCGCCTCGTCAGAATCTCTCCCTTTAACGCCAACGGCAAACGGCAGACCAGTTTTGCTGGCGTTGAGGTCATGCCGATTCTGGATCAGACTATCGAACTGGACATTCCTGAGAAAGACTTGGAAATCAATACATCTCGGTCTGGCGGTGCAGGCGGCCAAAACGTCAACAAGGTAGAAACGGCGGTCCGTATTACCCACTTGCCTACGGGCATTTCAGTCCGGTGTACGCAGGAGCGATCGCAACTACAAAATCGTGAAAAAGCGATGGCCCTCCTGAAGGCAAAGCTCTTAGTTATCGCCCAAGAACAACAGGCTAAAGAAATTGCCGAAATTCGAGGTGATATGGTGGAAGCCGCCTGGGGTAATCAGATCCGTAACTACGTCTTCCATCCCTA
>JBCBJE010000273.1:0-6827 GCA_038523735.1 Cyanobacteria bacterium J06626_18
AACACTGGAACGTGCCGATATTGCTCTGACCAATGCCGCCAGTATTGAAGTGAGTGCAGGCGGTGGCGGCAGTGCCTCAATTTACGCCAATGATGTCGCCATACTTAATGCCAGCCGCATTACAGCTGGGCTCGTGGAGAGTACAGATTTTGGTGACAGCCAAGCTGGTGATATTCGCATTGATGCAACCGGAACTGTGGCGGTTGTCAACCAGGGGTTGATCGCCAATGGCATTGTAAGTTCTGGCGACGGTGGCGACGTTGCGATCACCGCGCAGAGGTTGGAATTGATTGACGGCAGCCAGATAGCGACTGTTGGCTTTGGTCCCGGCAATGTCGGTGATGTGACACTACAGGTCGCTGAAACCATATCCTTTTCTGGCCAAGGACCCCTGAGCGGCGATCCCAGCGGCATATTAGCCTCTACGCTTGGTGTTCTGGCCGGTGAAGGCAACAGTGGCGAAATCACATTGCAGGCAGCAGCAATAGAACTCCTAGATGGCGCAGCCATTATCAGCAGCAGTTTGGGAGAAGGAAATAGCGGCAATATTATCCTGCAGGCATCAGACGTGGGCTTGTCTGGAGAAGCCGTTGTTGCTAGCAGTGCTGTTTTAGATACGGGGGATGCAGGAGATATTAACATCATTGCCGATAGGCTCTCCGTGCTGGAGGGCTCAGCACTGCAGAGTGCAACCTCAGGCACAGGTCATGCTGGTGACATTACAATCGCGACCACTGGTGATGTTATTTTTGAGGGAGCCAGCGAGGACGGATCTTCACCCAGCGGAGCTTCTAGTTCAGTACTTTCAGGAGCAGACGGTGAAGGCGGCGACATCGAAATTACTAGCGAGTCACTTCAAGTAACCAGAGGTGTTTTACTCGTCGCAGGTACGGCTGGAGCAGGCGATTCTGGCAATATTGAAATCGTTACAGACGGAGCTGTAGTGTTTGAAGGAACGATTGAGAACGGGCAGATCCTCAGCGGTGCCAATAGCGCAGTTGCAGCAGGCGCTACAGGCACAGGCGGCAACATTGTTATCAATAGTCGCTCCTTAGAGGTGTCGAACGGTACCGGAATTGCGGCAGGAACTTTTGGTGTAGGAAGCTCTGGGAATATCGCGATCACTGCCGATGATGCAGTTATTGTGGATGGCACCACTAGCAACACTGGTGGCGAAACAGGAACCCCTAGTTTTATCAGTACTAGTGTTTTGTCAGGGGCAACGGGAGCTGGCGGCAATATTGAGATTGACAGTGGGTCACTTCAGATAAAAGGAGGCGCGACCCTCAGATCAGGCACTTTTGGCGCAGGAAACTCTGGCAACATTGAGATTGCTGCTGAAGAGGCAATTGTGGTGAGGGGCACCGGTAACACTGAAGACGTTCGTAGCTTAATTACCAGTACCGTTACTGAAGGCTCAACAGGCGAAGGTGGCAACATCAATATGGTGAGTAGGTCACTCCAGATATTAGAAGGTGGAACGCTTTTTGCTGGCACCAATAGTGTAGGTAACTCGGGCGATATTACAATCACTGTCGAAGATACGGTCATTGTTGCAGGTGTGAGTGAGGACGCGCAATTTAGTAGCCTCATTACCAGTTTGGTCAGTCTAGAGGGGCTGGGAAAGGGCGGCGACATTGAGATTGCGGCCAGAGCCGTTCAGATTTTAGGAGAAGCGGAGACCTCACCTCAACCTGGACTCTTTGCAAGTTCTTTAGGAGAAGGGAACTCAGGCAATATTTTAGTTGATGCCAGGGATGAGCTTAATCTCAGCGATGGTCAGATTAACACGCTTTCTTTGGGATCATCCGGTGGAACCATTACTGTGAATGCTGAGCAGATTCAGCTAGCAGGCGATGGCGATATTTTGACCTTGGTGTCTACTGGGGAGGGACGCGGTGGTGACATTACACTGTCAGCTGAGGACTTTATCCTTGCTTTAGACGATAGTGATATTCTTGCGGCTGCACCAGAGGGGCGGGGCGGTGATGTTGTACTGCAAACCCCAGGCTTCTTTGGCGAAAACTTTACTCCAGCTTCTCTAGTCGCCGACCCCGATACCCTAGACAACAACGATCGCGTCGATATCAACGCCACCGGAGCCGTCAGCGGCGTGGTCACCCTGCCCGACATTAGCTTTATCGAAAGCAGCTTAAATTCTTTGCCGGATGCGATCGTCGCCTCTGACCAACTGCTTGTCGGCAGCTGTATCGCCCGTGCAGACAATGAGCAGGGCTCTTTCGTAGTCACAGGCGGCGGTGGGCTCTCGGCCAGACCTGGAGACATGACAACTGCAACGTTTCAGACAGGAGCGGTTCGAGGTACATCCGATCGAGCCGAATCAGAGGCTGCCGAACCCTCGCAGTCAAACAACCCGATTGCTGAGCCCACTGGCATCTACGAATTAGCTGACGGGCGCGTGGTGCTGAGCCATCGCTGTGATAGGGAAGAGGGCGGTGAAGAGTTGGGGGAGTGGGGGAGTGATGGGGTAATGGGGTAATGGCTAGTGGGTAATGGCTAATGCGTTATGTACAGCTACCAAGAACCAAGAACAAAGAACCAAGAACAGCTGTTCCCTATGCCCTAAACACAAACGAAATACGACCGGCATACTTGGGCTATCTCCCTACTCAGGAAGGACTTTGAACCAGATAGAAGCAGCTGTTGTATGCCTCGCCAGTGTCCAGTGACCAGACGCCTGTGAACGGACTCACTGTTGGATCGCTGACCGATCGCACCAGCACCTCGTAGTCTCCAGGCTGCAGTGTAAACGTTGCCGTCGGTCCTTTATTGGGACAGACCTCTGGCCCTTCCAGGCTGTAGGTGCGGCAGTCCTCGCAGGGAGCAATTTCCTCAAAGTGCGGCTCCGGACCGCTGAAGACAATCCGCATTCGTTCGGGCGAATCATTGCGAACGAACACTTCTGTCGCATCTGTCTGCGTATAGCCGCTCCAACCAGGTTGAGAAATGGTCCCGGCTCCTTCGGCATTTGCCTGAGCTACCAGAACTTGGGCCAGTGCGGTTTCGGCTTGGGTGACTGTTTCGGGTGCAGCCTTGCTGCGCAGCACCTGTTCGTAGGCCGCGATCGCCGCCTCATAGTCAGCCTCGTTTTCATACCGTTGGCCGCAGGCAAACCACAGCTGGGGCGCAGCCTCTGCAGGCACCAGTCCTTTTTGACCCAGAGGTTCTACGCGATCGCACACCGGACGTACTGCTAGGGTCGCAGCATCAGTCGCGGTCACCAAATCGGCTGCTTGATCTTGAACCACGGCTATTAAAGGACTCTCATCGTAGCGATCGTTAAAGGCTTCATACGCCAGCAGCTGATCCGGAGGTGAAGACGTGGCATCTGTTGTCGCTAGGAATGCTTCGCATTCATCCAAGCGCGATCGCGATCTGGCTTGGTAGTCATTAAAGTCATGTAGACGCTGCGCCTGGGCCAGTTTTTGAAACTGAGGCACTGCTGCGTTGCAGTTACCCTGCTGGTAAGCCGATTCGCCTTGATTATAAATACGAACATCGAGCCAATAACGCATCAACACAGTCCCAATTCCTACTGCAATCAGCGCGGCTAGGATGTTAATTTTGAAATCTGGCGAAGCTGGGGGAGGATTCCGAATCGCGGTCATGACTGCACCTCCTAGACATAGTTGAAGTCAAGCAAAAGAGACACACTCGTCGTATCTTCAACGACGCCAATTAAGTCGTTTTGGTAGTAGATTAAAGTATCGAGGGCTGCTGCTCCCGAAAAGTTTTGCGAGTCGTCAAGGTCATAATCGAAACGACTGCCAGTAACCTGGAATCGGTCTCCTTCAAGCCAGTTGAAATCAGTAATCGTGGCGTATCCCCAGTCGTCGTAATACGAGCCGTTGGCATCGCCTAAGACGAAAACGTCAGCCCCGATGCCACCTGTGAGCACATCATATTCATACAGTCCAACTGTTCCGAGGGCATTGACTCCAATTAGCGTGTCATTGCCAGCATTGCCATACAGCACGTCCGTGCCGTTGCCACCATTGAGAATATCGTTGCCATTGCCACCCTCAAGCGTATCGTTGCCGGTTTGACCATACAGAATGTCGTTGTCATTCCGACCATATAAGGCATCATCGCCATCTTCACCAAAGAGCAAATCATTGCCGATGCCGCCACCTAATACATCGTTTCCGGCTTGACCATTCAAGATGTCATCACCAGTTTGCCCCGCGAGTAGGTCGGCACCGTCCCCGCCTTCGATCACGTCGTCGCCCGCTTCACCATAGAGAAAGTCATTATCGCCTCGGCCATACAACGCATCATTGCCCTCACCGCCAAAGAGGCTGTCAATGCCGAAGCCGCCACCCAACACATCATTTCCGGCCTCGCCATACAGGATATCGTTCCCGGTTTGTCCCGCGAGCAGGTCATCACCGTCCCCGCCTTCGATCACGTCGTCGCCGGCTTCACCATAGAGAAAGTCATTATCGCCTCGGCCATACAAGGCGTCGTTGCCCTCACCACCGAGAAGCAAATCACTGCCAAAGCCGCCACCGAGCACATCGTTTCCAGCCGCACCATCTAAGGTGTCGTTGCCGGATCGCCCCGCCAAAAAGTTGCCTACTTCGTTGCCAGTAAGGGTGTCATTGCCCCAGCTGCCATAGGCATTTTCGATGGTGACGTCGTGGGCAATAGTGAACCCGCCATAGACTCCACCTACGGTAGAAACATAGCCGCCTGCATTGGCACCGACTAAGGGCGCATCGTTCAGGTTAATGGTGACATTGGCAAACGTGGCTTCAGACATGATGGTGTCAACGCCCCCGGCATCCCAAATCGCTGAGTAGAAGGCTCCAGAACCATTGGCGATCGGTAGCAGGTAAACATCATCGCCAGTTCGGTAATTGAGATTGGCTCCATAAAGGTGCTGAATCGCCGCAATATCAAAGGCCATGGGTGTCCCTTCATAGCCATAGCTCGTAACGCCAAAGTCAACCAGTTGGCCATTTTGGGACTCCCAACCATGGTTGTAGGACATGGTGGTCCAAATTCCCTGATTCAGGTTGTGCAGTCCCAGATTTTCCCCGGCAAAGACACCCGGATAAAGACTTGACCCACCACCCGTGTCATGGGGATGCGCTAGACCGAGACCATGGCCCAGTTCGTGGATTAGGGTAGAAAATCCGAAACCGCCCGGTTGCAAATCAGCTGTGTTCCACCTCGGGATTTGGTAGTTGAAATAGCCAATGCCTTGCCCAAAAGTTCCTGGAGGTGCGAAGTAGCCAGCGAACCCACCAAGAGACGAGATTTCAGCATTACTCACTAGCGAGAATTTCAGGTCGGCGTTCGGGTCGTTGTCAGCAGCTTGAACAAAGTTGATGTTGGCAACATTTGACCACGTTGTTAACGCCTGTTGCATGGCGAGAACTTCATTCGCAAGCCAAGCTGTGTTGCTTTCATCGATCGCTTCATAGGCATCATCCAGCGAAGCATCACTCCAAAAGGAATAAGTGATGGTGTTGTCGTAGTGGTTGCCACCCCAAAGAATGCCGTCGACGTACGTGTTGCCTGTGAAGCCTGCATTTTGAATCGTGTGGGGCAAAGCGGCTGCATCGTCGTGGTGTATATGCTGCGTGTGAAATGCCATTGTTCGTCCTTTAGGCGTGCTTCTTATGCAAGCTCAAAGGGGTGTCAATCAAAATCCCAGCATTAATCTCTAAGGAGGCGATTAATCTTTGAGCTTGATTCAAATTTAGGGCCTTGGACGTGGCCGTTCACGAGGGTTTTAAGACGACTTAGCCAGGATTTTGTCTAAACTGAATACGCGCTATCAGCAAAGAGCAAACTCCATAAACAGCAAGGCTTCACGACGCTATGAACAAATACGTTTACCGTTTTCGGCAAAGCGTGTCGCCCAGTACCCTGCCAAAGAATGTGGGATGCATTCAATTTTTTGATTCAGCGCTGCTTTGCTAAAAAGCGATCGAGTTGATTGGCAAACGCTTCGCGATCGCGCTGATTAAAGGCAGGCGGGCCTCCCGTTTCAACGCCGCTGCTGCGTAACTGATCCATAAAATCGCGAATCGAAAGTCTTTCGCGGATGTTGGCTTTGCTATAAAACTCGCCTCGGGGGTTCAACGCATATCCCTCTTTATCAATCACTGCTGCCGCTAGGGGAATGTCAGCCGTAATTACCAGATCACCAGACTGCAGGTGCTGCACGATGTAACTATCGGCAACGTCTAAGCCCGCTCGCACTAGAACCGCGTCGATGTAATCGGAAGCCGGGATTTGCAGTTCCTGATTGGCCACGAGCGTTGTTTTGATTTCAACCCGTCTGGCCGCGCGAAACAAAATTTCTTTAATCACCTTTGGGCAAGCATCGGCATCGACCCAGATTTGCATCGTCAAAGGCTCCTTTTCATAGCGCTGACCAGACTGCTTAATACCCAAAGTATCGCCAGGATGCTGAGTCCACAATCAATTTGACTCGCGATCGCGCACCAAGATTAGTCTCTCCACTTCGCCCAATCCAATGCCTCAGCATCCTCCCATTGGGTATGAACTAGCAGTGCGCTTCTAAAATCCGTACCTTTGAGCTGTGCCTGCGAGAAATCAGCATGGGTTAAATCGGCACCGCGAAAGCTAGTGCTCCCCATGGCTGCACAAGCAACTGCTATTGACCGAATCCAAACCTCTCTTTCATCTCCCTCTATTGCCCGCCAACCGATGTGTGCACTCAACAGCATGACTGTGGCTGCGATTGCGTATCCAACGACGAGTATGACTATAAATGAGAATTGGTTTGCCACACGTTCGTCTGAGAATGCAGCTGAGATTGAGTCTGCAAA
>JBCBJE010000274.1:0-6821 GCA_038523735.1 Cyanobacteria bacterium J06626_18
AAGTACGACTATCACTTCAGCCCTGGTGATACTGTTGCAGGAGTCGTTTTCAGCCTAGAGCCTCGGGGCGCACTCATCGACATCGGTGCTAAGACTGCCGCCTACATTCCGATTCAGGAGATGTCCATCAACCGGGTGGAAGCTCCGAGTGAGGTTTTGCAAGCGAACGAGACGCGTGAGTTCTTCATCTTGGCAGACGAGAATGAAGATGGTCAGTTGACGCTCTCGATTCGCCGGATTGAGTACATGCGAGCTTGGGAAAGGGTGCGTCAGCTGCAGCAAGAAGACGCAACCGTTCGTTCTGAAGTGTTTGCAACGAACCGAGGGGGTGCTTTGGTTCGGATTGAGGGGCTGCGAGGCTTCATTCCTGGTTCACACATCAGCACACGCAAGCCTAAGGAAGACTTAGTGAGCGAAGAACTGCCGCTGAAGTTTCTCGAAGTAGATGAAGAGCGCAATCGTCTTGTCCTGAGCCACCGCCGGGCTCTGGTTGAGCGTAAGATGAATGGTCTTCAGGTAGGCGAGGTCGTTTTGGGTACTGTTCGGGGTCTGAAGCCTTACGGAGCCTTCATTGATATTGGGGGGGTCAGTGGTCTGCTGCACATTTCGGAGATTTCCCACGATCATATTGATACGCCGCACAGCGTTTTTAACGTCAATGATGAGATCAAGGTCATGATCATCGACCTGGATGCTGAGCGAGGGCGAATTTCCTTGTCTACGAAGCAGCTTGAGCCCGAGCCCGGGGATATGGTCAAGAATCCTGATTTGGTCTTTGATAAGGCCGAAGAGATGGCTGAGCGATATCGTGAACAGCTTCGTAAGAAGGCTGAGGCTGAAGCAGCTGAAGCAGCCGGTGAAGTCGTGGAGGAAGCAGGCTACGTCGACGACGAAGTCGAGTATTCTGCAACTGAAGACGAGGATTAGAAAAAGAATAAAGCGTATTCTGCTTCTTTATGCGATCCTACTTGTGAGGAATCTATAGAGAGGCAGTTACGTTTGGCCAGATTATGGTGTAATGACATCTGTTTTGAGAACATTTCAGCGATTTTGTTCGATAAGGATGGGACGCTGGCTGATTCGCATGCCTTTCTGAAAGAGCTTGCAAGCGTACGATCGCGCCTTTTAGAGCAGCGGATTCCAGGCACTGGAGCGCAGCTGATGGCGGCTTTTGGATGTTTGGCGGAGGCCTATGACCCTAGTGGCTTGATGGCTGTAGGTACTCGTTATGAAAACGAAGTCGCAGCTGCCACTTACGTGGCAGCTACCGGTAAACCTTGGGCCGACGCTTTAAGCATCGCTAAGGATGTTTTTGTCGAAAGCGATCGCCACTTCACCCGCAAGGCAAAATTTACGCCGCCTTTTCCAGAAATCGCAACACTCTTGCACCATTTTCATACCGCAGGGCTCAAACTGGCAGTGCTATCGGGTGATACGACGGCTAATATTCGCGATTTTCTGGCCTGCTATGAGCTAGATTCGGTCATAGCCTGGTGTGCGGGTAGTGAAGAGCCTCCGACTAAGCCGGATCCCTCTATGCTGCAGGAGGCCTGTGAGCAGATCGGCGTTGCACCGAGCGAAAGTTTAGTCGTCGGTGATTCGGCGTTAGATTACCAGCTTGCCCAGCAAGGACAAGCCCAAGGGTTTGTCAGCGTAACCTGGGGAGGCGGACCGGCAATTGCTGCCGCTGCGGCAATCGTGAGCCATCCTAGCCAAATGTGTGCTGATCCTGAACATTCGCATAAGCATCCATAGGTAAGGCTTCGGGAATCGAGCAATTTACGATACGCTAGGGGTTATTCTTTGAATGCTGTTTTAGTTAGGCTGAGCGTTCTTTAGGGTTGGAGACTTATTTGTCCGGGTGGAGGCGCTGTAGCCCGTTGCTCACAATGACTGGCCATCCTAAGTCGGATCTAGAAAGCAACGTCTACTATTAGCCTGCTGAGACCATTTCTCAAAGCGGCCCCATCGAATAGGGTTTGAATTTGAGATATCTTGTTTCAGTTAGCACTGCTGAAGCACCGTGTGATAGAACTCGTGATTGTGAGTTGTGTAGGTTTGGTGCTTACTTCCCCGGTGGGAATGGCTTGCGGGTGTATTACGTTAGGTTGATCGAGGACTTGCCTGTGTCACGTCGCTACTTATTTACATCAGAGTCGGTCACTGAAGGCCACCCCGATAAAATTTGTGATCAGTTGTCAGATACGATTCTGGACGCCTTGTTGACTCAGGATTCCAATAGTCGTGTGGCGGCAGAAGTGGTTGTCAATACGGGACTCGTACTGGTGACGGGCGAGATTTCGTCCCTGGCCACGGTAAACTATGTCTCTTTGATAAGGCAGAAGATTGCCGATATTGGCTATACCGACCCTAAGAATAATGGTTTCTCAGCCGATAGCTGCTCTGTTCTCGTAGCTCTGGATGAACAGTCGGCTGATATCGCCCAAGGGGTTGATCAGGCATTTGAAACGCGCGAGGCGGATAGTCAGGAAACCTGGGATGAAATCGGGGCCGGCGACCAAGGCATTATGTTTGGGTTTGCTTGTAACGAGACGCCTGAGTTTATGCCGTTGCCTATTAGCGTTGCCCATCGTGTCTCCCGGCAGTTGTCTGTGGTTCGCAAATCGGGAGCGTTGCCATATTTAGGACCGGATGGCAAAACTCAAGTCACGGTACTGTATGAAGACGGTCGTCCTGTTGGCATTGATACCATTTTGATCTCTACCCAGCATACGGAGACAATCGGCGACATTACCGACGCGGCGGCGGTGCAAGACAAGATTAAAACCGATCTTTGGGACAAGGTCGTGCTGCCTGTGTTTGCCGATTTGGCGGTGAAACCTGACGACACGACCCGATTTCTGGTGAATCCGACGGGCAAGTTTGTGATTGGCGGACCGCAGGGAGACTCTGGCCTAACGGGACGCAAGATTATTGTGGATACGTACGGTGGCTATTCACGTCATGGCGGTGGTGCCTTTTCGGGGAAGGATCCCACGAAGGTGGATCGCAGTGCTGCCTATGCCTGTCGCTATGCGGCCAAGAACATCGTGGCGGCAGGTCTCGCGGAGAAATGCGAAGTTCAGCTCAGCTACGCCATTGGGGTAGCTCGACCGGTCAGTATCTTTGTCGATACGTTCAATACGGGGAAGGTAGAAGACGATATTTTGCTGGAATTGATCAGCAAACATTTCGAGCTGCGTCCTGCTGGCATTATCCACACATTTGATTTGCAGCGTCTGCCGGCATTGCAAGACGGGCGGTTCTATCAAGATGTGGCGGCTTATGGTCATTTCGGGCGTCCTGATTTGGACTTGCCCTGGGAGCGTACCGATAAAGTTGATGGGCTGAAACAAGCTGTTGCGGGCTCGTTGGCAGGGGTAGGAGCGTAGCCCGTGACTGCTGGGATTGAGTGGGCGCTAAAAGAATGGGCGATCGCCGTTGATACCCTACTCTCAGGCGACTTGATTCTGCTGATTCGTAAGGGGGGCATTCGCGAATCAAAACCTTATTTCGAGGTACCCAGCGATCGCGCCCTCTTGTTTCCCACTTATGAACATCAGTCGGTTGCAGCGATTCGCTTGCCGTATCAAGCGCGTTTTGTTCCACAACCTGTGCCTACGATAGGGGCACCTGTAAAGCTGGCTGGCTGGGCCCAAATTACCCATCAGTTACCCATTGGCAATCTCTCGGCGGTGAAAGCATTGCACCCGTTTCATATCTGGACGGATGCCTGGTTCGCTGAGCGACTGGCCTGGAAGCCTGAGCGTCCAGCCTATGGCTTGCTGTTGAGGGTGTATCGGTTTGCTGAACCCCTAGTTCTGTCCTATGAAACCCGCTACGGTGGCTGTCGTTCTTGGATCGCGATGGATACGGCGGAGTACTCTTTCCCTGCAAGCACTGCGGTACTTTCTGATGCCGCCTATCAAGAACGGACAGAGGCGATTCAACAGGCGATCGCTGCGTTTGCTACCCCTCAGGCTTAGCTGGAGTGATGAGTCCTTGCATGGACTGCTGCAGGTCGGCGGTAAGGTCGGCGATTGCTTGACGGCGATTCTGTTTGTAGCTTGACCAGCGATCGCTCACCGAGAGCGGTTTGCCCACCGCGAGATGCGCAACCTGAGCGCCCAACTGGGGGCGTGGGAACGGGTTACCCCCTTGAATCAATACGACTGTGTCGCGTAGCAATAGCAGTGTTTCGGCAAATCGTTCGACGCTGGGGTTCTCGTTGACGTAATGTCCTGTAACCGCAACAAAATTCTCGACTAGGCGCATGTGCCACATTCTGAGGCTGGCTTCTTCAGCGATGCGATCAGCTAACCCTCGCTCTACAGAGGATAGGGTGCCGCGATCGCGCAGTTCCTCGCGGTAGATCCAATCCCAGCCCGCTTGTTCAATGCGGCGGCAGCGATCGATGACGGAGCCTTTGGCAGGAATATGAAAAAATTCCTCCGCGATTTGCAACGCTACATTCAGCAGTCGATTCAAGCGAGGCGATAGATCGTCAGCGTCAGAGACTGCAATGTCTTCAAACGAGACTTGAAAGAAGTCTGCGTAATAAGTCTCCATCAAAGCTAATAAGTGGCTGCCCAAATTCAACAGGCGAGGATACAGGCTGTAAGCAGGACTGCCCTCAAACTTCTGCAGGGCTGTGTGGGTAACTGAGTCGGCAAGGCGACCAGTGACAATGCCGGTGTCTTGTTCCAGCGTGTTAAGTAGTGTTGTCAGGGCTTCCCAGGGAGCCTGGCGATATTTGTATTGAATCCCCAGCGGGACGATGAGGACCGTTTCCGAGCGCTTTGCTTTGAGCAAGTCTTCAACGCACCAAAACCCAAACTGGGCCACACCGGGTTCAAAGGGGCTAATGATTTCGGTGTGACCGTTGTTGGCTCCCTCAGGAGCTGCGGCTATGGGGAAGCGGCCTTCTGAGAAGAGCCGACGAGCCGATTTCAGTCCCTGCCGATCCAGCTTGCCACGCTGAATGGAGGTGCCACCTAGCTTGGCGTAGAGCCAGCCAACACCACTGCCAGCCCAGAGTGGAATGCCGCGATCGTAAATGAAGTGAGCATGGGGTGTTTGGGCAAAAGGTCTGCCGCTCTGCTTGGCGACTTGGGGAAGTGTCTGCCAGAGCAGACTGGCTAAGCAGTAAGCGTCTTCGGGGCTGGGATGGCGGAAGGCAATCAAAAACCTAACCTTACCAGTTTGAAATTGATGAAATAGGTCAACTAGGGTTTCAGCTCCCGTCGCCTCGAAGGTTTTGACACTGCTTTTCCAGCGAATCCAGAGTGGCAGCAGGGTTTTGACGGCCCACATCACTTTGGGGTCGAATCGCGGTGGCAAGAAATCGAGAGGAGGCTGGGCGTGGTGGAGAGTGGCCGTCATATTCAAGGTTGCTGTGGGCTGACGAACTGTCTGCGATGTAGAGTTGGGCGATCTCGACAGGGCGAATCTAAAGGCTAGTTTAGGCGACTGTCCTTGAACTGCAACAGTGAGCAGACCAGAACCACGGTTGTCTGTCTCCGCTGATCAGGTCGGGTGTTTTCGATGGTTTCTCTGAGTTTTTTGGCAGTCCAGATAAATATATGACGCGGTGCTGATCGTTTCCTGATGGCGTCTCGAACCTGTGAAGAGTGTAAGTGAGTGGAATATCATTACCTGCCTTAGAACTTGACTGATCGTGAAAACCCTTGTCAGTTCTGAAGCTGCACTCAAATGAAAAAGTTCAGGATTTGCCTAAAAAATTAATAAAAGTCCAGTAGTTTCAAGGAAGTTCAGGTTCAATTTGATCTCGATTTTTACGGGATTTCTTTGTCGACAGCTGAGTTCCCCAGTTGGTTCTACAAGTTAGCCACCTTTGGAAGATTCCTGATTGCAGATAGGCGCGATCACGGATTAAAGCTACCTGTAAATTAGATCTTCTAAGCAAATATACAGATAGAGGACTTTGTTCTTAGGATGCACGAATGATCAAGGGCTGGGCGCGATCGTTGTATCTTCTAAAGCGAATACAAATGCTTATCGTCTTCGAAATGCACACACGCTAAACATTTCATCAAATTTGGTTGGCCGATTTCTGTGGTTGTAAATTTGGTTACTCAACCGGTGGAGACCACGCGCTAATTCAAAGACTGGAAAACTTGGAAAAACTCCATCTTTAAGGACATTTGCTAAGTGTGTAACGGTTGACACAGCGGCTAGAACACTGACGCCTGACACCGAAATTCCAACGGCTACAATTGGTGGCGTCATAGATGCAAGGTCTCAATTAATTCATCAATACAGGCCATCAAGTTCTCGCGAGTCAATGGGATTCTGTTGATCCCACACGTTTGTAATGCTGAGCAATTATGGCTCAATTTCGTGTGGCGTAAGAGCAGCAGATTAACAGCTATCAAAGATTCAAGTAACTGGATCAAGAGACGATCCAATGGAGGAGGACTTTATGCCAACAGCTGTGAACGATACGGCCACAACCCAAGAAGACGCAACCGTTGACATCGACGTACTAGGCAATGATGCTGATGCAGGTGGAAATCCCCTATCCATCACAGCTGTTGGGCCTGCGACTAACGGCACAGCGGCCAGCACTGATAACACGGCAATCACTTACACGCCAAATGCGGGCTTCAGTGGCACGGACGCCTTTAGCTACACCGTAACCAATGGCACCGCAACCGCAACCGCGACGGTGACGGTGACGGTGGATCCAGTCAACGACGCCCCCACCGCCGGGGATGATGTGGCGACGACGTTGGAGGACGAGGCGGTCATCATCAGCGTTTTGGACAACGATGGCGATGCCAATGACGACCCACTGAGCA
>JBCBJE010000275.1:0-6819 GCA_038523735.1 Cyanobacteria bacterium J06626_18
CGCGCTCCATGCCAGCGCAGGTGAGGCTGTAAAGTCTGACGTAGCAGAGTAACCTGATCCATGAGGGTTTCATTGAGAGTGTCGAAACCTTAGTGAAACCCTTTCTTGGTCAATATTTCAAGCTTTTGTCCTGTACTGAGAAGAAGGATATGATTTCGATCCCCGTTACCCTGGAGCAGCTCATTCAGACAATCTAGCGATTACAAGCCGAACGTGCTCAGATAGCTCAAGCTTTGATTCAAGCAGAACTACGCTCCAATCGAACGACTCTGCTTGAAGAACTTTACGCACAGTCGCCGGCAGACGACATCACGGACAATGACATTCTGGCTGAAATTAAAGCTGTGCGTCAGCAGCCTTGCTAAGCATGACTTTGTATGTCGTCATCGATACCACCAGCATTGGGTTTGTATTTCGACTAGAAGGCGAGTCACATTGCCCGTGTTGCAGTACCGTCGCTGTTGAACCCTAGAAAATGCGCCTGGATTGTAGAAATGAACAAAAATACCCGTTTACGGTACTAGCTACGGCGTATCAGACTCAGATCCAATTAGGATGGCAACCGGAAACTTGGCCAGCGCTGCATGGAGGCTAATTTCGCCTGACTGAGCAATCTTGCGATCGCTCACCCAATCGCGCCAAACACTCACATCACTGGGCAACTCAACGGTTGTTCCCTGCCAGACATCCCCAATTGGATGCTCACCCGGAGCGACCCGTTGGGTCAGGAAGCGAGGCGCGATCGCTACCAACCACTGATTCTCCCACTGACGTGCAAAAGCAATCACGTTGTCCTCAGCTTCACCCCGGACCTTCAGCGGCTGATAGTCGCCGTGCAAGAACAGGTTGGGGTACCGCTGTCGAGTTGTGAGTCCTCGATGCGTCAGCCAGAGCTTGATGCGTCCATCCTGGCGATAGTCCAGCAGGTTCTGCAGCAACCAGTCCCGATCCTCTGCCTGTTGCAGTTGTTCCAACTCATGACGGCGATGGTCATAATCCACCGGACGGCGATTATCGGGGTCCACTAAGCTGAAATCCCACATCTCATTGCCCTGATACAGGTCAGGGACACCCGGCAGGGTCAGTTTTAGCAGCACCTGTGACAGCGAATTATAGATGCCGTAATCTGCGATGCGCTGTTGAAACTCGCGAAACTTTTCTAGGAAAATATTGTCCTCGCCGGCTGCCAGAATAGCGCGGGTAAACTCAACGAATCCGTTCTCATAATCTGTATCGGGACGGAGCCAAGCGGTGTGGACCTTGGCCTCCCGTACCGCTTTGACCACATAGTCAGCCACCCGATCCGTGAAGCTAGGCAACTCATCCTCCGCAAAAGGGAAAGCACCCACCAGCGTTTGATAAAGGAAATACTCATCATTCACATCAGGAACCACGCGATCGCGCACGACCTTTTTATGGCTGCTGTTCAGGCGACGCCAGGTATTGACGGCAGTTTCCCATTCGGTGGGTAGCTCCGATAGCACATTAAGGCGGGCGCGGACATCTTCACTACGCTTGGTGTCATGGGTAGAAGTGGCATTCATCGCCAGTGGCCAGTGCGTCTGCCGTTGCTGCTGAAACTGATGGAAGTTTCTCAAGGAAATGCCGAACTGTCCGGGGGAGCCCCCGACTTCGTTAAGGCTGATGAAGCGGTTATAGCTATAGAAGAGCGTATCCTCCACGCCCTTGGCCATAATCGGTCCCGTGAACTGCTGCAGCCGCATGACGAAATGGAGCCACTGCGATCGCTCGCCCTCCGGCGGCGAATCCTCAAATTCGAGCGAGAGGAATTTTTCAATTAACTTCAGCTCATTGAGGAGCTGCGGAATACGCTTTTTGGCCTGGTCGATAGCCTCCCGTACATAAGCCAAGTCACGCTTCGAGATACCGTCCTGATTGGCATAAGTACAGTAAATCGGGAAGGCGATCAGGACTTCCTCAATTGCCGTCCGTAATCCATACAGGGTCAAGTCGCGACCGTAGCGGTACTGCTGACAAACGCGTTTGAGAAACCGCGCCAGGTTATCAATATCACCCACCAGGTTGGTCTCAGCGATCAGGCGCTTCTTCTCGGTAACCTGCTCGGGGTAAGCCGCTGTTTGCTCCGTCAAACTTTGGTAGAGCTGGGTAAAAGCATCCTGATTCTCTTGCTGGCAAAAGACACCGTTGATATAGTTCAGGGCTTCATAGCCCGAGGTGCCCTGAATCGGCCATTTTTCCGGTAGCGTTTCCTCCGTTTCCAGAATCTTTTCAATCACGATGTAGGTGTCACCCAGGCGATCGCGCAGCCTTTCTAAATAAGTCGTCGGGTCGTACAGGCCATCAATGTGGTCGATTCGCACGCCGCTAATTTTGCCCGACTCTACCAGCTGACCAATCAAGTCATGGGTTTTGGCAAACACCTTAGGATCATCCACCCGTAAACAGATCAGCTCGTTCACCGTGAAGAAACGTCGGTAATTGAGTTCCTCAGCCCCTACTTTCCAAAAGGCCAGCCGATAGAATTGCTCAGATAAAAGGTCATCCAGAAAGTCAAAGCTCTCAGGGGCGCCCGGTGTTCCGTTAAAGGTCGCTAGATTTTGGTTGATGAATTCGCGAACGTCCTCGTTCTCCTGATAGACGTCCCACAGAAGGGCTTTCGCAAACTGCGCCTGTTCCCGGTAGGCATAGCCTGTGAGGTCAGCAATGCTGTTTCGCACCATGTAGAGCAGACCGGAAACTTTGATATAGGTGCGATCGCGCTTGCCCAGCTGCTTTGCCAACCGCCCTAGCTGATGGCTCAAGAACCGCCCGTAGGACTCAATCCGCACGGGAAAGCACAGCCCGTAATAGTTGACTCTTAGCCCTGCTTCATCATAGCTGAGCTGGATTTCCCCCCGCTCCAAGCAGCGATCATAAAAGTCGCCCAGCATCGGGGTCAGTACGCGCCCCTGAGTATCTTCCGAGATATCCCATTCAATATCGAAGTAGTTGAAGTATTCCGAATCGGGGCCATACTCCAACACATCCATCAGATAGCGATTCTGGCCATCGTAGGCCATATGGTTGGGCACAATGTCCTGCAACCAGCCCATACCGTGATCGTGTAAATGCCCAATCAGCTGCTCAAATTCCGCTTCTCCACCCAGTTCAGGATTTAGCTGACTCTGATCGACAACGTCATAGCCGTGGGTACTCCCTTGTCTGGCTTTAAAGATAGGCGAGGCATAAATGTCCGAGATGCCCAATGACGCCAGATAATCGACGATGGACCGGGCAGCAGCAAACCCAAAGTCAGGATTGAACTGAATTCGATAGGTCGCAATCGGCAAGCGCATAGTTCAGCTCCTCAATCGAAAAAGTGCCCCCTCAAGAAGGCACTCCAAAAGACGTTCAGTCGGCCCAATACAGAACAAAGCTAGACGGCTCTAAGCTCACAACCTGACTCGCCGACACCGTGTTCGGCAGCAATGCTCCGGAGCCACCCCATTCTGAGGCAGCAGAATTGAGCATCAGTTGCCAGGACTGCTCTGCGGGTACAACCTCTACGTTTGCTGTCTGTGAATTGAAATTCATCATGCAAAGAACCTGGCCATCAGACATCTGTCTGCGGTAAGAGACCAGCTTTTGAACATTATCACTAACGACGTCAATATCCGCAGCGAGAGACGATCGCCCCAATCCCAGCTTTTTGCGAAGCTGTAGCAGCTTCTGATAATACCGCCATAGGGTCTGATGCTGTCCCTGCTCTCGCAGCGCCCAGTTCAACGTGGACTTCTCGAACGTCGCTTGTTCATTGGCAGGCAACGGCTCACCCACGGCATGAAAATCCTTGAATTCCTCCTTCCGTCCCTGGCGAACCGCTGCAATCAGAGCGGGATCTCCATGGTTAATGAAGTAAAGAAATGGAGCAGTCTCACCATATTCCTCGCCCATGAACAGGAGCGGAATATAGGGGGCAGTTAGCGTTACGCCTGCCGCCAGCTTGAGTGCTTCAAAAGGAACTAACTGCGAGAGCCGTTCGCCCAGCATGCGATTGCCAATTTGGTCATGGTTTTGGCTGCAGGCCACAAACTGGGTTGAGAGCAGATCCGTCGCTGGATTGCCGTGGCGGCGACGGCGAAAGGCTGAGTAATCGCCCGCGTAGATGAAGCGATCGCGTAGTGCCTTGGCCAGAGCCTCACAACTGCCAAAATCTTGATAGTAGCCCTGGTTTTCGCTCGTGAGCAGCGTGTGCAGCGCATGATGAAAATCATCACTCCACTGGGCATCGATACCATACCCGCCTTGGTCGGCAGGACGGAGGATGCGCGTATCGTTCAGGTCACTTTCGGCAATCAGGTAGTGGGGCTTCTTCAGCTGTTTCGACAACTCAGCAACGGCCTCGGCCATAGCTGCCAAGAAGTGCTTAGCCCCAAAGTCATAAATGGCATGAATCGCATCGAGCCGTAGCGCATCAATGTGATAGTCCCGCAGCCAAAACAACACATTCTGAATAAAGAACTCGCGGACGCCATCGCACCAGGCATCGTCAAAGTTGATGGCGCCACCCCAGGGCGTTTTGTAGCGCTCTGTAATGAAGGGAGCGTAGCAGCCAGTGTAGTTTCCCTCAGGGCCGAAATGGTTGTACACCACGTCAAGAATCACAGCCAGTCCCAGCCGATGACAGGCATCCACAAACTGCTTGAACCCCACGGGACCGCCATAGGAATTTTGCACAGCGTAGGGGTACGCACCGTCATAGCCCCAGTTGCGATCGCCCGGAAACTGGGCCACGGGCATTACTTCGATCGCTGTCACCCCCAGATCCTTGAGGTTGGTTAAGCGCTCGATTGCTGCGGCAAACGTCCCCTCAGGTGTGAAAGTACCAATGTGTAGCTCATAGATAACGTAGTCTTGCAGAGGCAAATTTTGCCACCCCTGATCCAGCCAGCTAAAGCGGCTTTGGTCAACCACAACGGAAGGGCCGTGTACGCCCTCAGGCTGATAGTGCGAAGCCGGATCGGGCCAAGTACCGGACTGATCAACACAGTACCAATACTGAGTGCCCTCATTGATGCCATCAACCGCGACTGACCAAAGTCCGCGCTCATCCTTTTGTAAGGGATAGCTTTGCTGTTGGGGTTCGACGATTTGCAGCTCCACCGAAGTTAGCTCGGGTCCCCACACAGTAAACTGGCACTGCCCTTCATCTGAAAGCACTGCTCCAATGGCTGTAGACGTTTCTGACATTTTGGATATTGAAGTTTTGAATGGATATCGATCTCAGCAGCTGACGTGATGATCGGACTGATGCTGCGCAGATTAGCCGGAAACTTTAGTTGCGGTATCTTCCGAAGGGTAGAATTCAGGTGCCGACCATTTATTCATAACATCGCTAATCAACAGCTCTTGCATCCAAACCTGGCCGACTACGACTATTGGCAGCGCCAAAAAGAGCCCCAAAAAGCCAAACAACAACCCAAAGATCAGCTGCGATACTAGTGTTATGGCTGGTAGTAGCGAAACTTGACGCTTCATCACAAGCGGCGTCAAAAAGTTACTCTCTAGCTGCTGAATCAGAATGTACAGACCAATAACTGCAAACCCCTTCCACGGTGCTTCTAATAGCCCTAATACCGCTGGGGGAATCACGCTCAAAACAGGGCCAACGTTAGGAATAAATGTCAAGATACCGGCGATAAAGGCATTTGCGATCGGCAGTGGCACACCAATCACCATAAGCCCCACAAAACTCATCAGCGTAATCACCGCCATGTTGAACAAGATACCGATACCCCAACCCACTACAGCAGCTTCGCATTGATCCAGAATTTCTTGCACACGATAGCGGTAGAACTGAGGAAACAAGAGCACAAAAGCCCGGCGATAGGCTCTAGGATTTGCCAATAGCATAATGTTGATCGCCAGTACTAGAAAAAAGTTGACGAGCAGCGACAAAGTCCCTCTAAAGAACAGCAAGAAATTATTAAACACATCACCAATAAGGCGAGGAAGATCACGGATAAATCTATCCAGCCGCTGCAATTCTTCTGACAGTTCGAACGGAACTCGCTGATCAAGTTGCTCTACCCAGAGGCGGATACGGGCGACTTCCAGAGGTGCTTGGTCAAGCCATTGTCTGACCTGCTCTACGAGAGGCGGAATGATAATAGAAAAACTGATGGCTACTAAAATGGAGAGTGCTATCAACGTTAAGGCGATCGCGAATCCACGCTTAAATCGCCAACGAGTCAGCTGCCGCACGACTCGATTTAGCACCGTTGCCAATACCACTGCCAAGAACGCTAGCAGCACTACGAATCGAATACGCCACAGTAACCAGAGCCCTAGCAGTAGAGCAACTAACCCAACTAGCTTGCCAAACTTCATGGGAAGTTGCCTCACGTTCAAGATTATGTGCAGCTTACA
The DNA here is from genome assembly GCA_038523735.1 of Cyanobacteria bacterium J06626_18. Classification (GTDB taxonomy): domain Bacteria; phylum Cyanobacteriota; class Cyanobacteriia; order Phormidesmidales; family Phormidesmidaceae; genus SIO1E4. Next base: position 6,391 of record JBCBJE010000275.1, read on the forward strand.
AAAAAAGTCGACGTACAACATCTGACTAAAGACATCTTGATCGAGAGAGCAACTCTGCTAGAGGGCTTTATTCATTTATTTCCTTAGGTAGAGACTGATGAGCATCTTGCCTCGGTAGTCTCCTGTAGTAGAAAACCCTCATTAAAGGGACACAATATTCCAGGAGGAATATCGCATGCTGGTCAAACTTTCAGAAGATGAATCGCTTGTCAAAATAACAGACGTCGAAACCCTTTTTGATCCCTTCAAGGATACTATCCAAGGGCAGATACAGGCCGGGCAGGGAGAGCAGCCATCTCAGTCATTTGACAAGACAAAACTAATTTTTCCCTCAGGCGAACCCTTACCGCAATGTTGGCTTGACCCGAATTACCGCTCAGCATAAAGAGATAAAAATAGTACGTCAGCTATTTTAGGTTGGCGTACTAA
>JBCBJE010000276.1:0-6813 GCA_038523735.1 Cyanobacteria bacterium J06626_18
AAACGATTCGTAGACCAGCAAATGTTGTTCTGCAAATTAACAGGCAACCGTTGAAGTCGTCTAAAACAGAGTTGAAACAGCTAGTTTGTGCTTATTCAACGTTAGAGAGTGTTGCCTCAGATCCCTTCAAATTATCAGGATCTACGTAGTGACAGGTTGCTTCGTCAATGCAAATCAATGCCCAACCAGACTGCTCAATCCCTACCAATTCATAATCAGTGTCTTGAACAAAGAAGCCCTTATGATTGCGGGTTTCTGGCTTGACGTTTACAGTACGTGCGACCATGGATCCTGCTCCGTAATTTAGCTCGACTAAACAAAAACTCAAGTAAACCTTATCGGTTCATTGAGAGAAGCTTATCATTAGGATTCTGTGAACGCCGTTAAGTTATTTTTACAAGCTTTGCGATCCCTGATGGGTAGAAGGGATGTTTTCTTCAATCCTTCAAAGGGTTGGTAATTATACAAGATAGGGAAATACAGAACTACGATTGAACAGTCGAGGGCAAAGGTATTGGCGAAGAAAGTTCATGAAGCTCGATTTACAAAGGCCGATTTGTTGCGATCGCGGAAGGTATCTGATAAGCGCGACCATTCCATCGTAGTTCTAGCCTTCGAACAGCCACTTTTGGACTCTCTGTAGGCTTTTCCAGTCAGGTTTGCGGCTTAATCCTTCTTCAAGGTTTTGCCGCACTTCTTCACGTAATTCTTCCGACAGTGCCATAACTTCCGAGGCAGCTTCGATGTGATCGCGGACACCTTTTTTGCCCACTTCCAGCGAGGCGATCGCTAAATTGACCCGCGCTTGTGGATCCTGTGCGTTTAGTTTGATCGCCTTTTGAGCCGTTTTATAGGCCGCATTAGACTTTTCATCGAGTAAATAAAGCCAAGCCAGACACGTGAGCGCAGCGCCACTCTTGGGGGCGCGATCGCATACCTCTTTGAAGACGGGAATCAGTTCACTTGCCGATGCGCCTGCCTTGTACCGCTCAAGTCCCTGCTCAAAGAGGGTTTCAGTACTCTCAGTCATATGTTCAGTCTTTAATGTCGCCCTCAAAAGCGTACAGCAGGTTCAAGCCACATGAAAGGCCTGAACCTGCTGTAAAAGCTATGTACAGTTGGTTGGTAGTTATCAGTGGGTGGTTGATGGTTGATAGCGAGTTGGTCTAAACAACCCACAGAAAACTATCGACCGTAACTGCATAGCAACTAATCATGAACCACCGACCATCCATCCTTAACCACTAGCAATCAACTATGTCCCAAACGACTTCCCACAGCCACAGGTCTGAGAAGCATTAGGATTCGTGAACTGAAAGCCACCGCCAATCAGGGAGTTGCTGTAGTCCAGCATCATGCCATAGAGATATAACAGGCTTTTGCGATCGCACACAACCTGAAAGCCTTCGTAGTCGTAGACTTCGTCGTGCTCACCAATATTGCTGGGGTCTTCAAAATCCATCATGTAGGACATGCCAGAGCAGCCGCCCTGACGAACACCTACGCGCAGACACAGGTCTTTTCCACCCTGTTGCTCTTTCAACATTCGTACATGCTGAAGAGCGGCTTCAGACATGAGGATGCCTTTTTCCTGTTGAGCCGTTTGTGTCATCGTTAATTTTTGAGGGCGTTAATATGTCAAATTTGCAATCGAGGACAGACGCTTGTCCCGTTCTGTAGTGGTCTCAGTTTAGCTTAGGTCACCCTGAGCGTTGCCCAAAAGTAACGCTCCGACAAAAACGCTCTAAGCCGAGACTAATCCTCAATAAAAATGCCTCTATCGCAACGTGGCAGCGCCAAAGGTGGCGTTGAAAGCCTGACACCAAATTGCCACCGATTGATACTCCTCAATGTTGACATCAGCAGGAATCGTATACTGCTGGGTGCCACTGGTCGAGGTCAATGGCGCAATGATCACGTAGTCGCCTTCTGCTAGAGGGAAGGCGGGAGGTGTGGTTTCTTCCAGAACAGTGGCCGAGCGGTGGAGAACGACAACTAGGTCAGGTCCGTCGGAGGTGGAGAAAGCCTCATCCAACGTCAAGGTTTGAGTATCCTCCTGGCTAACAAGTGTGGCAGTGCCTTGGGTCGCGTGTTCACCTGAAGCAAAAGTGCCACTTGGGGAGACTGCGGACGGTGTTGTTCCTTCAGCTGGAGCGGTTTCAGTAGGCTCGGGCGTGGTAGCAGCTTCGGGCAAGGTATTTTCTTCTGGGGGGGCTGGTTGGCTATCTTCAGTGGTTTCAAGCTGTCTATCAGCAGTGGTTTCAGGCTCAGGTGGTGTACAAGCTGCTGTGCAGAGGACAGCGGACAAAGCGACGATTCCTGCGGTTAAGCGATTGTTCAACATAATGTGATCCTTTAGTAGGACATTGAGGCAAGCTTGGGAACTAGAACTGAGTGCACAGAGCTAAAAGCCTGAAAGCATTTTGAAAAAGTACGCTGAAGCCGATTTGATTTTAGGACTTTAGATAGGGACGCAGTCCGACAACTTCACCCATCACAATGATGCAGGGAGAGAGCTTTGTGCCTTTGGTTCGCTGCGAAATGTTTAGAAGCGTGCCTTCCCAAACCTGCTGTTGGGGTTGACTGGCCCAACGAATGACTGCGACTGGAGTCTCAGGCCGTTTTCCCTGATGGATTAAACGATCGCAGATTGCCGGCAGCGATCGCCCACCCATGAGGATAACCAGAGTTGCGATCTGAGCCAACGCTTCCCAATTATGCAGTTCTAAATCATGGGCGGTCAGGACCGCGAAGTTGCTGCCGAGTACGGGGTCAGTCAGGGGGATGCCGGCGATCGTGGGAGCTACCAAGGCTGACGAAAGTCCCGGCACCACTTCAAACGGGCAGCCTGCAGCCTGCAGTGCTTGGATTTCTGATGCTGTGCGCCCGAAAATAAAAGGGTCACCGCTTTTAAGCCGCACAACCTGTTTCCCTTGCTGACACAGTTCAACCAAGCGCTGATTGATTTCTGTCTGTGACGTGCTGGGTTGCCCTCCCCGCTTACCGACAGCATAAATTTCACACTGCTCTGGTGCGAGGCCAATAATTTCAGGGTTAATTAGTGCATCGTGAACTAGAGCCTCCGCGTGAGTCAGTAGTTGATGAGCCTTCACGGTGAGATGCTCTATTGATCCGGGGCCCGCCCCTACAAGAAACACCCTGCCAAATCGATTCAAATCGCGTTCGTCCAATCGACTGTCTCCAACCGCCTCGATCCATCATCATGCCGAAATGAGACCCAAAATTCACAGGGTTTATGCTCTCCCTATAGTCAGTAGTTTGCTGAAGACATTGAGCCGATAACACAGCCCCAAATCCAGAATCGCAAATCGCAGCCGCCCCGAAGGAATCTGCGCCAATGGCTGAGCTTTCGACCTAAGTGCTCAAGCCGAAGGGCTCACGACGAAGTCCAAAATTCCAAATTGCTAGGTGGGCGGGTACCCATCGCAATTGATTTTGGCTATGATACGTTTGATCTAAGACACTCCTGCGAGTGGCTCAAAAAGCCGGTCGAACAGTGGGTTTTCCTGTTACCCTCGTACCCATATGGGTACCTGTGGGTACTGAAAGTGCTGAATCAACAGCTGATTTCTTAGGAGCATCGCCCATGCGAATGACCCCCCCAAAAAGAGAGAAAGAAACGTCTCGGACAATTTGGGAAGAGGAGGTTCCTCCTCAAAGGCGGCGTTTACCCCTGCTACTGCGGATCCTCAGGATCTTTGGCGGAAGTTTGTCCGGAGCTATGCTGCTGTTAGGCATCATTGCTGGGATTGGCTTGTGGCGCTCTGGCGAGCAGTTTTTCGAAGGTGTCAAGATGGCCTTGATGCCTGCTGAGCCAAAGGAAGAAATCGACGTTCGTACTGTGGTGGTGCAACAGGTCCAAGGGGCTAGTGAGCTCACGACAGCGGTTTTTACGATGGAAGCGGTAGTGCCTACATCGAGCGCGCGTGTCGTTGCCAACTATGAGGTTGGCAAAACGACCTTGATTTACATTGCCCATGGTGAGGTCCGAGCTGGAGTCGATTTGAGCGGTATTGGCCCCTCCAATGTTCAGGCCAGTGACACAACGCTACGGGTGACGCTGCCTGAACCCACGATTATCGATAGCAAGATTGATGTTAACGAATCAGAAGTTTACGACTACAACCGAGGCTTCCTAGGGTTAGGGCCAGACCGCGCTCCAGAACTACAAGATAAAGCCCAGGAAGCAGCTCTTGATCGTGTGATTGTTGCAGCTTGCCAGCAGGGCATCTTGCAGCAGGCTAGCGATCGCGCTGAACTGGTGGTGGGACAGCTATTGCAAAACACCGGGTTTGAGCGCGTAGAAGTGGAGTCTCGGCCTCCCACTAACACCACCTGTGCCGCTGCTGGGGCAAGCACGGTACAGTAAACGGTGGTTGTACAAGAGTATTCCTAATGCTAGAGCTTTATAAATTTGAAGCCTCTGCCTACAGCGAAAAAGTTCGGTTGATTCTCGATTACAAACAGCTTCCGTACAAAGCGATTGAGGTCACGCCTGGTGTCGGCCAAATTGACTTATATCGATTGTCTGGACAGCGTAAAGTGCCGGTGGTGAAGGATGGCGCCGTTGTGGTTCCAGATTCAACTGCGATTGCCCGTTATTTGGACGAAAAATATCCTGAGAACCCTTTGATTCCTAATGATCCTAAGCAGAAAGGACTTTGTCTGGCGCTGGAGGATTGGGCCGACGAATCACTGGGACTCCAGGGACGCAAAGCGATGATCGGTGCTTTTAGCCAGCATCCTAACTTCCGTACGGCACTGCTCCCGGCCACGACCCCGGACCTAGTCAAGAATTTAGTGGGGGCTGTTCCTGGCGATATTCTGAGCCTTTTAGGAACTGGCGTGGGTTTTGGTCCCGATGATGTGAAAGAGGCAACCACCGTCCTTAAGCAGGCTTTGGAGGCGCTGTGTTTGATGCTGCAGGACAGCCCTTATCTTGTGGGCGATCAGCCGACGCTGGCTGACTTTGCTGTGGCAGGCATCACGATGTACATCAAATTCCCGGCGAGTGAGTATGTGAATTTACCCGAGGGGATTTGTGGCAAAGGGGTTCCTGGCTTAGCCGACGACATTAATTACCACCCCTTTTTCGATTGGCGCGATCGCCTCTACACGGCTTATCGCAAACCCCGGTTAGACGCCCCTTCGTCGAGTGGCAGTGGACCAACGGCTATCAACATTGATTAGCCGTGATTTATGTTGGATTTAGAGACGATTTGATGAAGAGACGGCATGGGGCCTTGAGGGAAATTCCCTGGAAACGAGGGCACATGCCGTCTCTAACCGGTATGGCAGGAATCACAAGCTATGGGGTCAATCGACCAAACTGTTGCATCAATCATTGGGGAATCCCAGGTTACTCCTTGGGAGGGCTTAGCAGAACCTCTGAAGTCGTTAGTCAAGCGAGCGATCGCAACTGATAATCTACCCAGCTGTGTCGCTTTTCCAGAAACTGCTGAGCAACTAGCAGAAATCGTCGCCTGTGCGCACCAAAATCGCTGGCGCTTACTGCCCTGTGGGAGGGGCAGCAAACTGAGTTGGGGCAATTTGCTCAGCGGGGTCGATTTGGTTGTCAGCACCCAGCGCCTCAATCGAGTCGTCGAGCATGCAGTAGGCGATCTTACGGCGACGGTGGAGGCTGGCGTGTCGTTTGCCAAGCTGCAAGCTGACTTACGGCAAACTCGCCAGTTCCTGGCTTTGGACCCTGTTTATCCCGAACAGGCCACGCTTGGCGGCATTGTGGCAACTCGCGATACGGGGGCCCTGAGGCAGCGATACGGGGGGATCCGCGACATGCTCATCGGGATCGCTTTTGTGCGTCACGATGGGCAGCTGGTCAAAGCCGGTGGACGGGTGGTGAAAAATGTCGCAGGCTATGACCTGATGAAGCTGCTGACAGGCTCTTTTGGCACATTAGGAATCCTGACACAGCTGACGTTTCGCACCTATCCCACCCAAGAAACCTCGAAAACGGTGTTGCTTGCAGGTAGCGCCGAAGCTGTTGAAGCGATCACAACTGAAGTGAGGCTGTCGTCCTTAACGCCGGTAGCTATGGATCTGCTGTCTTCAGCGCTGTTGCCAAGTGCCAATACTGCTGAATGTGGACTGGCGATTCAGTTTCAATCCATTGAGGCAGGGGTGACCGAGCAAATAGAGCGTTTGCAGGCGATCGCCAATGCCCATAAGCTTGAGGGGCAGGTGTTAACAGACAAGGCCGATACTCAGTTTTGGCCACAGCTAAATGCCCAGCTCTTCCGCACAGCCGAAACGCCTGCACCTGTAATCGCAAAAATCGGCACTGTACCAGCTAGTAGTGTTTCCTTGCTTGGATTTCTACGGTCCACGCTTGCCCCAGGCACCTGGCAGGCTCGCATTCATGCTAGCAGCGGGGTTGGCACTGTGAGCTTGACTGCGGCGGAAAATACCCCCGCGCAACTGCAGAAAGTACGATCGCACTGTCAGGCGACAGGCGGCTATCTGACCCTGCTGGAAGCTCCCGCTGATTGGAAAACAGGTTTTGAATCTTGGGCACTGAGTCCATCGGTTAAGCAGCTCATGACACGGTTACGTGAACAGTTCGATCCTGAGAACTGCTTGAGTCCTGGACGTTTTTTCTAAAAGAGTTTGCGCTTGAAGAATTTGCTGAAATATGACTGCGACGGTTAAAACAGACGTATGTGTGGCTGCAACTGCCTCTTTCACTTACACGCCACCCCCCACAGCGATTAATGCCAACCAGATTCTGGTGAAGCCCAATCTTGGCTATCCGGTAGGACCCCCCGCCACGGT
>JBCBJE010000277.1:0-6809 GCA_038523735.1 Cyanobacteria bacterium J06626_18
CAAACAGCTCGGTGATTTTAGGTAACACTGGGGGACGAGGTGGTGGCGTTAGTGTTGGTTTCCGAAGTGGTGGCGTATTCATTGCCGATTCAACAATCGCTGAGAACGTTGCTGAGACTAGTGGTGGTGGCATTCAGTCCGATTCACAAGCTAGTATTAGCGTTACTGATTCTGAGGTAATCAACAATATCGCCGGCAACAGTGGCGGTGGTATTGCGGGCTATCTAACTACCGTTACGCGCTCCACAATTTCCGGCAATATCGCTAGCGGCCAAGGCGGTGGTATCGTCAATAGTGGCTATTTTGGACAACTTGACTTAACCAACTCGACGATCGCTGACAACACAGCTAACGGCCAAGGCGGCGGTATTTTTGTTGACTCATACAGCACTACCGTCAGGGGTTCAGTTGTTTCGGGCAATGTGATTGATGGTGAAGATGCAGCAGGTGCAGGTATCTTTGCCGGCGATAACCTGACAGTAGACGATAGTCAAATCATCAACAATGCCAGTACCGGGACGAACAGCAGCAAAGGTGGCGGCATCTTCAGCAGTAATAGCGACCTAACGGTGAATAACAGCACCATTAGCGGCAATGAGCTTATGGTTAGCCCCGTAGGCTATTACATCGTCGGTGTGGCGATCGGTGGCGGGATATATGGCCAGAACAGCAATGTAACGGTGGAAGACAGCACTGTCGCCAATAACCGTGCCGAAGGTCTAGAAGGTTCGGGTGGCGGTGTTGCTAGTCAAGATGGCGCTTTAACTGTCCGCAACAGTTCGATCAGCAACAATGTTGCATTTGGCTATGACGATAGCCAACGCTCTGGCCGTGGCTATGGCGGGGGGGTCCTCAACCGAAATTCCGATTTACTCATCGCGAACAGTACAGTCAGCGGCAATCTTGCCTTTGGCTATGAGGCGGGTGGCGGCGGTATATCGAGTGAAGGCAGCACTGTCATCGTCAGCAATAGCACTGTGGATGGTAACACGGCTGACACTGCCTACTATGCCACTGCCTATGGCGGTGGGATTCGAAAGATAAGCGGCAGCCTGACAGTTAGCTACAGCACAGTTAGTGAGAATGAAGCAAATGGTCGTGGGGCGATTGGGGGCGGCATTCATAGTGGTAGCGGCAATTCAGATATTCTCTACAGCACCGTTAGTAACAACGTAGCGAACGGCGATTTTGGTGGTAACGGGGGTGGTATCTCAAGCGCTAACGGTAACCTGACAATCACTAGCAGTACCGTCAATCATAATCTTGCGACAGGGTCGCGCGGCACTGCTGGCGCAGGTATTAATGCTAGCGGTGAGTCAGACATCAGTAATAGCACAATCACTAATAATGAGGTATTCGGCAGGGGGTACGGAGGAGGCGTCGTCCTAGATGGTCAGGGCGTGATCAGCAACTCGACGATTACCGAAAACACAGGGGCTGATGGCTACGGCAACGGTGTGTCAGGAGGTAATCTCGAAATTACTTCCAGCATTATTTCTGGCAACGGCGGCAACGACGATGTCAATGGCTTTAACTTAGTCAGCGGTGGGAACAATCTCATCGGTTCAGCGGTTCGAAGTAATGTCCTCGATGCCTTTAACCAATCGGGTGATATCGTTGGCGTCACCAATCCAGGACTCGAACCGCTGGCAGACAATGGGGGGCCGACTCAAACGCGATCGCTACAGCCTGGTAGTCTGGCAATTGATGGGGGTAGCAATCCTGACGGACTTGCCAATGACCAAAGGGGTGAAGGCTTTGCTCGTGTGGTGGGAGCGCAGGCAGATATTGGAGCCTTTGAACTGCAGACGCTACCACCGGACGACAATACCTTCTTCTTTAGCGGCACTAAAGACAAGGCTTTAGGGGATCTGGCAATTGAGAATGAAGATATTGTCTTCTTCGATGGTAATGACTTCAGTCTTTTCTTTGATGGGTCTGATGTCTTGCCCACCAATCTAGAAATCAGAGCTTTTGACGTTATTAGTGATACGACTATCCTGATGTCCTTTGATCGCGACGTGACGTTAGCTGGTGTAGGACTTGTTGATGATGCTGACGTGGTTGAGTTCACCGCAGCGTCTTTAGGGGCAGGAACGACCAGCGGGACCTTTGCACTCTATCTGGACGGTAGCGATATCGGGCTCAACAGCGCATCGGAGGACATTGATGCCCTGACGCGGCTGACTGATGGTAGTTTGCTGCTATCAACGACAGGCAATGCAGCTCTACCAGGCGGTGTGTTTGCTCAAGACGAAGACTTGATTCGCTTTACCCCTACTTCACTAGGCAACGATACGAGTGGCACCGCTTCGCTCTATTTAGATGGCAGCGACGTTGACCTTAACGGTAGCGGGGAAGACATCACGGCTATTGGCGTGCAGGGCGATGAACTCTTGTTTTCCACAGTGGGTAACTTGTCGGTGCCAGGGCTCAGTGGGCGCGATGAAGATATCGCTAGCTTTACACCGACGTTGATCGGTGAAACGACGGCAGGCAGCTTCGGTGACGAGCTGTTCTTTGATGGCAACACGTTCGGTTTTACCGGCAATGTTACCGGTTTTGACGTTGGTATTGGGTAGCCGCGATCGCTATAGGGTGAGCAAAGTCAGACGCGATCGCCTTGGTAAAGGTTCGCAGTTCCGATTTGCCCACCATAGCGATCTATTGCCAGGGGTGGGTTAACCCAACAGCGCCTTCGCTCGAGCAACAAAATTCTCAGCGGTCAGTCCGTTCAGCGCCATTACCTGCGCTGCACTACCAGCGGTATCGCCTCGTTTCCAGGCAAAGATATCGCGGGGTGATGTGCTGCGGAGCATTACGGGTTCCAACATAGCTGAAGATCCGCCAGTCACACCGATCAGCGCGTCGCCGCTAAAGAGTTGCTCGAAGCCAGCGTCATCTAAAAAGCCGCCATCAGCCTCAGCACAGCTATCCCACGCAACATCCGTAGGACGATAGAGGCGACGAGGACTGACTACAGACACGATGCGAACACCAATGTCCTCAGCCGAAAGCTGTGAGGCAGCTTCCAATACTGGAAGTAATGTCATATCCCCCAAGACGGCAAACACCACCGTTTGGCTTCCCGGCATAGATTGAAGTTCCACAGCACCATTCGCCAGCGCCGTCCGTGCTTGTTCAAATGTCGTCCGTACCGGCAGCGGCGACTTGCTAGCTGTGATGGTCACGCCCTTATTCTGGGTTCCCACGGCCCACTCGTAGCAGGCTTGAATACCGTTGGCGTCTGTTGGAAACAGCGGAAACACGTTGCCGTTTCGCATCATGCCCGCAAAGTAGTTCTCAATTTCAGGACGCTGGTGGGTCCAGCCATTGCGTCCCTGCTCCAGAGCTCCCGCAGTAAACAGCGTCACGGTCGAGGGTGTGGGGCGACGGAGCTCAGCCATCGCCTGAGTCACAGTTTGCCAGATTGGTAAACCGTTAATGGCGAAGGATTCGTAAGAGCACCAGAGCGTTCGCGCACCAAACAGTGCCTGAGCGGCTGCTAGTCCGGCACAGGCATCCTCGCTCAGGGGCTCATACACCTGCCCTTGGGGCTGCTGAAAGTAAAGCTCATCGGAGGTAGGGTGAATAATTTTAAGCGCTTGGCTGATGTTGTTAATGCCTGAGGCTGCATTGCCATCCGCATTGGTAACCACAAACTGGGGGTCTTGTTGGCCCACATAAGCTGCCAAGGCTCCCATAGCAGTGGTAGCGACCTTTTTATCGCCGCCCACTGGGAATTCCTCCAGCGGTAACGTACCTAGATCGGGCACTGGCAGAACCGATTCAGTCACGGCGGTTTTGGCGTTGGGGCCACCCATGGATCGCGCAAAGTTCGTCCGCACAAAATCCCAGGCTGCGGGTGTCAGGGCTCGTGTCTTGAGAGCCTCAACAATGTAGTCCTTTTCTAAACTGTCACCAGGATATAGATTGTGAGACTTAGCACCCCGCTTGTGAACACCCGCCCCTTTGAGCTGCTTAATGATAAGCACCGTGAGAGTACCATTGAGGGCTGACTTCGCGGCCTTGTCAGTCGCTGCCAAAACAGCTTGCGTGAAAGCTAAACGCTGTTTCAATGAAAACGCCGTGCTATCGACGTAGGCTCCAGGCTGGTTGGCATCATCATACGCTTTGGCATCGATCAGAATAATTTCCTCAAAGCCATTCCCCCGCCAGTAGGCCAGCATTGCCTCGTTAGACTGGGTCGAAACCATACTGTGGTGTTCTTGGGAGTAGCCGTTCCACACCAAGATAGGCAGGAAATTGGTGATTTGAGGATAGGCCGTGTGGAAATGCCCAAAGCTGCTCATGATGTAGGGTTCCCCCAAACCTCCGTCGCCAATGGTAACGGGGAAGAGCGTGCCGGGATGAAGCTTCGCTCCGGCCATCGCAAAGTGCTGCCCTTGTCCCAGTGGACCCGCTGGATTTAATAGCCCTGGAATTTGTCCTGACAGGTGACCCAACAGACCATGCGTTTCGCGGAAACGATCGCACAATTCCTGTACAGTTTCGATTCCCATGGCTTCCAAGGAGCGATCCAGAAATACGGTGCTGTAGAAGCCGGGGGCGTGGTGACCGACCTCGGTGATGATATTTTTGTAGCCCAACATAACCAGTGCAGCGATGCCATCAGCGATGCTGGCAAAGCCACCGGGGTGCCCCGACTGCTTGCTGGCCGTCACCTGCAGCGTAAGATATCGCAGGGCATCAGCGGCGAGCAGCGTTTGATAAACCGCAGCGGGATCAGTCGAGGATGCGATCGCACCTTGCCCCTCAGCGATGGCTGGCGATTGAGCGTACGTGTCAAATTCGGGTAGAGAGTCGGCAAAATGCTGGATGCCATCGCAAAAAGCGGGTGCTTTGGGCTTAGAGGTGACTGCGGTCATGTCCAGATACCTTTGTGCGTCAACGAAGCAGGCTTAGAATGCAAGATCCATCCTACCGAGATCAGGCCACTCCTTCACCGCTTATCGGCAGTAGGATTTCTGCTCCATGGGTTCTACTTTAACAGTTTTAATCGACTCTAATAAATCAAAAGCGGCAAATTCATTTACTTAAATCAATCTATTTTTATAGAGAAAAACGGTAGCCCTGTGCGTTTGGGAAAGGGGAGAAGGTAATGGGTAGCGGGAAGGGGGGAGTGATGGGGAAGCGGTAAAGGGTGAAAGGTATAAAGAACCTTGAACCCCAAACCCTGAACCAACTACCAATCAACAATCACCAGCTATCGACCATCAACCATCCACTATCAATCATCCACGATTAATGACGAACCAAGGACCAAGAACCAAACTTTCCCCAACTTAAAGCTGCCTTAGAGCGGCTTCGGCATACAGGCAGGTTTGCTTGTCAGGATCCTGGGTTAAGGTTTGCAGCAGTGATTTGGCTTGGAGCGGCTGCAAATCGCCTAAAGCTAATGCGATCGCTTGCTTGATAGCAGTCGCATCGGCATCGTTTAGCAGTTGAGTTAGCCAACCACACAGGGCCTCACCTGCACACTGTCGGAGCGCGGGCGTTTCCAACCGGGGGAGTGTTTCGATAATCTCTAGCTGTACTACGAGTGGAACTGTGGAGCGTGCCACCAGGAGAGCGTCGAGAGCCTCGGCTTGATCAATCCAGCTCAAGGCTCGGGCGAGGATAATCTGTAGGGGTTCGGGTGTGAACGCTGAGTGTAATGCCTGGGCAAGGCTTGCGATCGCCGCTTCAGTGCCGAAGCGACCCAGCGCGATCGCAGTGGCCCGAGCAACCTCAAAGTTGAGGTCCTGTAAGCTCGGCGCCAGAATGGTTACCAGGTCAACTGTCTGCAGCAGATTCGTCCGTAACCCCAGATGAGTTATGGCTTCCTTACGCACCATCGAAGCGGGGTCTTTCACGGCTTTCAGTAGCAAAGGATCGACACGGGGATCACGAAAATTGCCCAGTGCCACTAACGCTGCTGATCGGATTTCTGGGTTGATATCCTGAGCGGCGGTTAGGAGGGGAGACAAGGCGGCTTTGTGGCGAATGCCCGCTAGGGCTTGAACGGCGGTGACGCGATGGCTGGGTTTTTTGAAAAGCTGCACTAAAGCCGTGACGCCTGCCGCCCCGAAGCGGCTGATACCCTCCGCCGCGATTGTAATTAGCTCCGGCTCACAGGTCTGCGCGAGTAAACGAACCAGTGAATCGAGAGCCTCGGGGTCGGTGAAATTCCCTAGAGTTCGAGCGGCAAACCACCGTACTTCCCACTCAATATCTTCGTCTTCCACCAGCAGTACGAGGGGCGCGATTGTCGATGTCCCTAACGTCGGCAGCTGTTTGGTCGCTTCCCAGCGCGATCGAAAATCGCCTTCGAGGAGTAACTTCAACGCAGCGTCTAGCTGGGGATTAGATGCTGGCTTCGCAGGGGCTTGTGCATCTGAGGATGTCGTGACGAGGTCAGTATCGAAAGGCATATAGAGATTCAGAGCAACATCGATATCGCAGCTACAAGCCGGGACATGCACACATGTATCCTAATAGCCCCTACCTGGGAAAGTTTCTCATGAACATTCTTTTCAACGACATGCATTTTCTGCATGGATATTTTGCGAAAAAGGCATTTTTGATGCCATCGAAACGAATGCGTGCAAAGTGGATTTGACCTGACATCAGCTTATCTTTGTCCTTTGATACTTCCCCCCCGCAATGGGCCAGTTTTTACTGCAGCGATGACACGCTTAACAGAAACTAGGAGCGGACGGCCATATATAGCTTGAGCCATCTAGGCTAGGACACCGAGTAGCATCCGATTGCTCAGCGTGCGGCCAGATGGCTTCGCCGTCTTGTCC
>JBCBJE010000278.1:0-6785 GCA_038523735.1 Cyanobacteria bacterium J06626_18
AGCGCTCGGGGCTAGCCTGCAGCTCTTCAGTGAAGGGAAGCATGCTGTCCGAACCGGGCTCTTGGGTAAAATCCTCAGCTAGGAAACCATCGTCATCGCGTTCCCAATCGAAGGCATCGTCCTCGGTGGTCTCATCCCAGCGATCACGGGTCGCTTCATCCTCACCCAACGTATTATCCCTAAACGCATCGGGCGCAGCAACAGGCTCATCATCTGCGCCCCAGTCCTCCTGATTCCCAGCCGCAGCAGGGAACTCGGCCAAAGGGTCTACGGGCCGATCAACGTTGGGATTATCGGTAGCGGGACTCACACCTTCCCGTTCGTTAGGAGCAGCCGCCTCAGGAAAGGGCGCGGCCCCTGCGGCAGTCGGTTGAGTTGCGGGGTTCAAAATCTGCCCTAGTAGCCAGTCCACTTGCAAGGCCAGAAGCACACCCACCAGCCCCCAAACGAAGCCAATTTTCAAGGCATGGCGGCGATCGCCCATAGCAATCGGGGGCGGCACTCGGGGTAAATCGCTCTGGGGTAAAAAGAGATGGGTTCGGATCAAAAGCTGCTTGATTTGGGTCCAGCCCAATCGCCATACCTGCTTTACATCCTCCGAGGTCAGGTCGGGGCGAAGAGCAGCTTCTTCGGTCGGGGTGAGCAAGTCACCCAAATACGCATCGGAAGCAGCGAAGGTCGGTTCAGCTTGGGGCACGATCCGTTGGCGTTCGCCAAAGTCACGCCCATAGCTCCAGGCTGGACGCTGCTGTCCGGCTCGTCGGCCATAGATCCGAATGCCATTGATTCCCTGCAGCCCCAAAGACTGAAGAAAAGTCAGGATCATAGGTACGATGCGCCGTCGGGCCGGACACACAGGAGCATCCGCCATGACATGCAGAAGCTGATCACGGCGCAAAACTTTGATGCGGGTACCCCCTGTCGCTAGTTGCGTTTTCAGACTGGGATTCAACAACCGCGTCAACAGATAGGTCAGTGCCGGCAGGTCGCCCCGGCGAGCTAGGGTTTGGGGCGGCGCAGCTAAGGCAGGATGTTCCAGAGCCGGTAAATCTAAGCAGCGGACCCAGGCTGGAGTGGCGGTCTGAGTCCCCTGTCCGTAGACCATAGCGCGTTGAATCCCTTGGGGAGCAAGGCGTTCCAAGAGAGGCGCGATCGCCGTCATCGCGGGCTCTTCCCCCAAGGGTTCACTCGGCGAGCCCGTCGCCACTGTTTGCACAATCAGGTGGATGCTCTCAGCTTTGGGCTCCGCAGTCACCCGCACCTGCCAGGCAGACAACGCTTGCTGGACTAGTCGAGCGATCGCTTCAGTGTCTCCCCAGCGAGCCCAATCCCGCAGCATTTCCTCGGGAGGGGTCAAATCAACCCGTAGACTCCAGTCAGGGGTATCTTCTCCCTGCACTTGGATAACAATTACGGCATCTTTAAACTGCGCTAGCGACAGCTTCCGTAAGCGCTCAGTTACAGGCTCGGCAATCAGCAGTGGGTCAGGGCTGTAGGTTGCCTCGCACAAAATCCAGAGCCGCGGCACAGTGCCAGCAGTCTCCGAGTCAGCTTTAGGCGGTTCCTCATCATTAGCTTCGCTGTCAGCTTCAGTGGGAGGCGCGGTGACTTTTCCCGGCAAGGCTCGAATGCTAACCCACACGCCTACATCCAGCGTGCTCAGGACTTCACTGAGATACCAAGCGATCGCTTCGGGATCGCCCTGATGAGCCAAGCTGAGGTTAGACAATACCAGTGCCGTTGTCGCGGCATCCTGCTGCCAGGCGGGGGCCACCGACGACTCGACTGCGTCGGGGCATCTGGATTCAGCGGATTGTCCGGATGCCGCATTGGATGGTTCGGATGATTGAGCGTCGGCAATCTTAAGGGAACCTGCAGATTGAAGCTGGTATTGCGATCGATGCCGCTCCAAGCGATTGAGATAGAGAGGAGCCGTCCAGTCAGGTTTAGATTGCCCTGAGCGTCTGTTGTAGATGTAAAGCTGATAGACCTGCGGATAAACATCGGTCACCACCCGCGTGCCGGGTGCCTCATCCAGCAGTGCATCGACCATCCGCGACATCGCCCCCGCCCGGTGAAGCGTGTTCGGCGTTTCACACAAAACATGGAGAATATTGCCCCGTAACCGTACCTGAACCTTGGCAGAGGATGCCAAACGCTGAGCTATCCAATCGTTCAACGATTGGGATAACAAGATAGATTTCTTAGACGGGATAGACGGCTTAGCAGTCATGGACCTGGGTGATGGCTAAGTCTAGCGTTAGCGTTAGAAGGCGACTCCAAATATAGCTGTGAAGCATATCGCAGTCTGTTGAATCCCACCAGTCAATCCTGGGAATACCCGATTAAAGAGTCAACTCGGAACTTCTCTTTAAAAGAACGCCTCTTTATTTAACGAAGCTTTCACAATCGTTAATGTTAGCGATAAAGCTGGGCTCTGCGGGATTGAATCTTTAGGCAGGTGTTTGCACCTGCCCTCGGGATCCTGTCAGGCCCCCCATCTACCTAGCTAGCCTGACTGTTAGCATCAGATACCCCCTTTAGAATTGGTGAGAAGTATTTTTGCCCTCGGCGAAATTTATGCCGCCAGCCTACGGAATAAACCGTTAGGGCTTTCGCGGCGGGCGAGTTTACATGTCACAGTTGTTTACAAGACGGCGTCAGCATCCTGACCTATGACAAAGTTCTCTCAAAATTCTCAACTTCCTTTATCAATTTCGGACCCAACAGGCAGAAAAGGGGCTCCCAATGTGGTAGTAAGCATGGTAACGGGCCCCTTCCTGCTAGGGCTGATTGGAGCGCGGGCGATCGCCGATGGACTGACAGAGCTAGGGCTTATCAGTGAGGAGGTCTTTCGGGGCGAGCGGCTCCCGATTCTTCATACTGTTCCTGATACCGCGTTTCAGAATGATGATTCCGAAGCGGAATAAAGCTACTCTCTTCTATATATAGAGCGGTGTCCCAGTCTTTCTCCTGGAGGCGACATACCGGCATAGGCAACATCGACAACAAAATCTATTCCGTAGACACAGGTTTCTCTATCTGTGCCCACATCCCAGCGATGACACTCACCATGAAATCCACTCTGGCATCATTTGAAAACATGCAAACAACGAGCGAAACTCTTGAATCAGTCTCAGGTATTGCCATTACGCCACCGGGCTCAGCCTATGGTTTGCGGGTGCAGCGTCGTATCAAAATGGTCGAGGACATCTGGGAAGCTGTGCTGTGGAATGAGTGTGGTCAAGATTTGCTAGCGCTGCTGCACCAGTTGCGCCGTCTTTGCTCCGAAGAGGGGCAGGCTCCCGCAGCCCGAGCCGAGAGTGTCCGCACGGTGGTCCAGGTTGTCGAAAGTCTTAAGCTCCAAGATGCGATTCGGGCAGCGCGGGCCTTTGCCCTTTATTTTCAACTCATCAACAGCGTTGAGCAGCATTACGAACAACAGGGCCAACAGCGCCAGTATCGCGTCGCCTACGAAGAAGTCGAACCCAACAGCGCGATCGCTGGGGTATCGGCTCTGCGACCCCATCCTCAACTCAGTGGGAACGGTAGCGAGAAAGCAACCTCTGGCGATGTGCCTTACGAGTTCGAGATGTTGCCCGGTAGTCGTCGTGATGCGGGCACGTTTCATTGGCTGCTGCCAGCTCTGAAGCAGCTCAATGTGCCGCCCCAGTTAATTCAGCGATTGGTCGATCAGCTCGATATTCGGTTGGTCTTCACCGCCCACCCCACCGAAATTGTGCGCCACACCATTCGCGACAAACAGCGACGCATTGCCGCGATTTTACGACGGCTTGATCGCGCCGAAGATAGTGCTCAAACCCTAGGGTTCGCCTCTTCTTGGGAGATTGACTCCCTCAAAGAGCAGCTCACTGAAGAGATTCGCCTTTGGTGGCGCACCGACGAACTACACCAGTTCAAGCCATCGGTACTGGACGAAGTAGACTATACGCTCCACTACTTTGAGGTCGTCCTGTTTGACGCCCTACCTCAGCTCTATCAACGCTTTGAGCGGGCTCTGAAAAGTACCTTTCCCACGTTAAGACCACCGCGTATTGATTTCTGCCGCTTTGGCTCCTGGGTCGGGGCTGATCGCGATGGTAATCCTTCGGTTACCCCCGATGTCACATGGAAAACGGCTTGCTATCAGCGCAATCTTGTCATTGGCAAGTACATCGCCTCACTGGAACATCTGACGAAGCTTCTTAGCCTGTCGCTGCACTGGAGCGAGGTGCAGCCCGAGCTATTAGATTCCCTCGACGAAGATCAGCGGCACATGCCCGCCGTGTACGAGCGCTGGGCCATCCGGTATCGTCAAGAGCCCTATCGCCTGAAGCTGGCCTACATGGAGCAACGGCTTGAGAATACGCTGCATCGCAGTCAACAGATCTATCAAGGGACGCTTCGGGAAGAACCAGGCGATACGCCCGAACCACCACTCTACGCCTCGGATGAGGCTTTCCTGGCCGATCTGCGTATGATCCAGCGGGATCTGCAAGCCACCAACATGAACTGTGCTGACCTGGATCTCCTCATCCATCAGGTTGAAATTTACGGCTTTGTGCTGGCCCAGCTAGATTTTCGCCAAGATAGCTCACGCCATTCCGATGCGCTGGATGAAATCACGGCTTATCTGCAGGTTCTGCCCCGGTCTTACAACGAAATGTCGGAGGCTGAGAAGACCGCGTGGCTTACTCAAGAGCTGCAAACACGCCGTCCGCTGGTCCCGGCTGAGATGCCCTTTTCTGATAAAACCTGTGAGACCGTTGAGACGTTTCGCATGATGCGGCGGCTGCACCAAGAGTTTGGAGCAGGGATTTGCCATAGCTACATCATCAGTATGTGTCGGGACGTGAGCGACATGCTGGAGGTGCTGCTGCTGGCCAAGGAAGCGGGCCTTTACGATCCCGCGACATGGAAGTCCAGCATTCAGCCAGTTCCTTTATTTGAAACTGTGGAAGACTTGAAGCACGCCCCTGCTGTGATGCGTCAGCTGTTTGAGCTGCCCTTGTATCGGGCGGTGATTGAAGGGGGGCGATCGCCAGAGGAACCGACCACCCCAGTCGCCCCAGCCAAGCCCATTCAAGAGGTGATGCTCGGCTATTCCGACAGCAACAAGGACTCCGGCTTCCTCAGCAGCAATTGGGAAATTCACAAAGCCCAGCAAGCGCTTCAAGTCACAGCTGACGATTTTGGCGTTGCCCTCCGCATCTTCCATGGTCGCGGGGGATCGGTGGGTCGAGGCGGGGGGCCTGCGTACGAGGCTATCTTGGCACAGCCCGGCGCCAGCCTCAACGGACGCATTAAAATCACTGAGCAGGGCGAAGTACTGGCCTCTAAATACAACTTGCCAGACCTCGCCCTATATAATCTGGAAACCGTTGCCACCGCAGTCATTCAGGGCAGCTTGCTGCACAGCAGCGTGGATGAGATTGAGCCCTGGAACGAAATCATGGAAGGGTTAGCAGCGCGATCGCGGCGTCATTATCGTGAACTGATTTATGAGCAGCCGGATCTGGTGAATTTCTTCCATCAGGTGACGCCTATCCAAGAAATCAGCCAACTGCAAATTAGCTCGCGCCCGGCTCGTCGTGGCGGCAAAAAGAATCTCGGCAGTCTCCGAGCCATTCCCTGGGTCTTTAGCTGGACCCAAGCCCGCTTCTTGTTACCCGCTTGGTATGGTGTCGGCACTGCCCTACAAGAGTTTCTCGAAGAAGATCCAGAAGAGCGTTTGAAGCTGCTACGCTACTTCTACCAAAAGTGGCCCTTCTTCAAAATGGTCATCTCTAAGGTAGAAATGACGCTGGCCAAAGTAGACCTCCAAATGGCTGAGCACTATGTTCACGAACTAACTCAGTCAGAGAATCGCGAACCCTTCCAAGCCCTTTACGAAACCATCTCCGAGGAGTTTCACCGGACCTCAGAACTGGTGCTCATTATCACCGGTCATGGCCGCCTTCTGGATGGCGATCCCGATTTACAACGCTCGGTCCACCTCCGCAACGGGACTATCGTGCCGCTAGGCTTCATTCAGGTGGCACTCCTAAAGCGGCTACGACAGCATCGTAGCGCTACATCTGGCGTCATCAAATCGCGCTATAGTCGCGGCGAATTGTTACGCGGAGCCCTGCTCACGATCAATGGGATCGCCGCTGGCATGCGGAATACGGGCTAAACCTCAATTTGTTAACTTTTGTTACTTTCCTCTTGCGGACTTCTAGTTGTTTGCTTGAATTAAGCCGGAGATGTAGGCGTATATCTCGCTGAATCCTTGGTTCTGAGAGGCTTTTGCTGATTGCTAAGCAATCTAAAGGGCTGTACCTAAGGAGCAACTCCACGAAGGCAGGGAGAGTGTAGAACTCTAGCCCTGGCGTAGTGATTTATCGGCCTGAGGAGTGATTGGGAATGAAAGGGAAAAAGTCTCGAACGCTACAGTTTGCCCTTGCTCCCCTGCTGGGAGGGCTCATTGCTGGAGCAACTGTGTTGATGACAGCCCAGTCAGCTCAGGCTCAGGCCGCCTACGGTAGCTATGTCGGTATTGGCGCGGGGGTTGGACTCAGCTCTGATGACGATGGCGATGGCGGTGGCGTTGCAGCACTGATTTCAGGCCGCTATCGATTCTTGCGGATACCCGTTTCGATTCGCGCCCAAGCTTTCATCGGCGATGGTTTTGCGATTGTGCCGACCGTGTCGTACGACTATCCCCTCAGTTGGAACACAGACATCTACTTGGGCGCGGGGGTTTCTTTTACAGGTGATGACCCCTCTGTTCTGGGTGATCAAAC
>JBCBJE010000279.1:0-6756 GCA_038523735.1 Cyanobacteria bacterium J06626_18
CCTACCCGGAGCAGCGTTTCTGATTGCAGTTGCTGATTGCCGGGGCGATCGCGCAGCTGCACCTTAATTCGCGCTAGCAGTTCTTCAAAGCGAAAGGGTTTGGTCATGTAGTCATTCGCGCCGCCTTCCAAAGCCGCAACGGTATCGTCAATGTCGTCGCGGGCGGTGAGTACAATGACTGGCAGCGGATTGCCCTGTCCGCGCAGTTCACGGAGAACTGTCAGACCATCTTTACCCGGTAGCCCCAGATCTAAAATCATCAGATCAAAGTCATCGCTGTGGGCTAATTGCACGGCTTGATGACCATCCTCAACGACCAGCGTGGTAAATCCGTGGGCCTTGAGTCCCGCCCCTAAAAAATCAGTGATGTGAGGGTTGTCTTCGGCGATGAGAATGCGATTCACGTTCGTCTGTCTCCAACCGTCGTACTGGGGGTTCTAGAGGAATCACTAGCGTAAAGGTCGATCCTCGTTCTAGCTGACTTGAAAGTTCAACGTGGCCGTCATGGGCTTGTGCAATCGCGGTGACGATGGAGAGCCCGAGTCCTGCGCCTTCAAACTGGCGATTGTTATTGGTCGCTCGCGTAAAGCGCTCGAAGATCCGTTCCTGATCGGCTGGAGCAATGCCTTCGCCGGTATCGCTGACCCAGAACCGTAAATAGCCATCCGTCACAGCAGACCCTAACGCGATCGCATCACCTGATTGGGTATGGCGAACGGCATTTTGCACCAGGTTCATAACTGCCTGGGAAAACCGCTGACGGTCAATCGTAGCTGGGTAAAGCCCCTTCGCTTCTAGCCGCCAGTCGCGATCGCTCGTCAGGGTACGCGCCTTAAAGTACAGTTCCTCTGTCAGCCAGTCGAGGTCTTCTGGCTTGAGCACCAGAAAATCAGGCCGCTCCGCTTTCGTCAGCAGCAGCAAATCGTTGACCAGTCGATTCATCTGCTCTAGTTCACTCATCATCAGTGCGATCGTCTCGGGCTGTTTGTCGGGTCGATAAGAGAGGAGTTCGAGCTGTCCCTGCACCACCGTAATGGGCGTTCGCAGCTCGTGGCTAACATCCTTGAGAAACTCCTTCTGGCTGTCGAAAGCGAACTGAAGCCGATCCAGCATTTCATTGAAAGTCGTTGCCACCTCGGTGATTTCGTCCGAGCCACGCGTGGGAATCCGCTGGGCCATATCAGATTCGGTAATCTCGCGAGCCGTTTGATTCATCAGACGCAACGGTGCCAGAATCCGGCCTGCCGTCGTCCAAGCAACGACAAAAAAGACTGCCAACACTCCTCCTGACACCTTGAATACGAGACTGATGGCTTCAGTGCCAGACTGATAAGCCGTTGTTGCGTCCTGCAAAACGACGAACACCCCTTGAACCCCTGCGGGAGTCGTCAAAGGTTCTACTGCGTACGTCAATCGATAGTCTGCGCCAGCGAGGCGCTCAATCTGCCGTTCCTCAGCCGTCGCCCATTGGGTAATCAGGTCAGGGTAGCTGTGTGAGAAGTCGGACAGAGGACCACTAGCACGGTAGAGTTCGCCGTTGATGAATGTAAAGACAAGCTCGTTCTCAGTCGGTACATAGCTCTCTAAGAACTGGTCGAACAGCTGAGCTACCTCAGTTTCCGCAGGCTGCTGGATGCTTAGGGGCGCTGCCGACCGCTGGAACCGTTCAACTTCTTCCAGTAAGGAAGTCTTAGACTGCTCATCCAGACGGCTACAGAACATGTAGCGCGTTGTCCAAACTGCAATCCCTGTTGTGCAGACGGCTAAGAGAAAGTACCAGATTAAGAGACGAGCCCGAATTCCTCGAAAGGCCATGAACCACTCCGGCGATCGCCGCATGACACTTACTCCTCAGAATACTGTGTTGTTCCATCAGGCGTCAGCGCATTGTCTAGGCTGATCGGTCCCGAGCCATAGGCAATCATCATTAATAGCCCACCGATGATGGCCAAGTTCTTGAGAAACTGGATCATCTGGGTAGGGTCCGCGATCGGATTGTGGAATACCAAAGTGGCTGGAATCAGAAACAGCAATAGCAGCACGCCCCCAATACGGGCTCTGTATCCCAAAATTAGAGACGCCGCACCCAATAGTAAAAAGGCGATCGAAAAGGCGGTAACTAGCGGGGCTAACGGCAACCCAACACTTGCAATCTGTTCTTGTGTGCCGGCGAAGTTAGTGAGCTTACCAATCCCGCTATGAATAAAAATCACAGCTAAGAAGCTTCTTGCAATCAGGGGGGTGAACTTTTGAGCATTCATGAGAATTTTCTCCAATGGTAATAACAAGTGAACAACTCTGAATTTATTCCTCGGAGTATTGAGGATTTCTAGTAGTAGAAAATCGTCGTTCCAAGCTGACTGAACCCGGACCGTAGGCAGTGAACATTAGCAATCCCCCCACGATCGCGAGATTTTTCATAAACTCAATCATCTGGCTAGAATCCACCAGCGGATTATGAAATATCAGCGTCGATGGGACGAGATATAAGAGCACCAAAATCACGCCAATTTGGACTCGATAGCCCAGCAAGATGGAGGCTCCACCGATGAGTTCAACCACAATCATGAAGAGAGTCACGCCAGCGGCTAGAGGAATGCCAGCCTCAGTAAGCTCCTGCTGAGTAGCGGCAAAGCCTAAGATCTTGCGGATACCGCTCTGAAAAAAGAGCCCACCCAAAAACGTTCTGGCAATTAGGGGGAGATACTTTTGAGAATCCATGAAAGTCTTGCCTCAGGAATGGGGGCGAACAGCGACGTGACTTCGGGCTGAACTGAGCGTGTTAGCAACTGTGGGATACGCCGCTGGCAAAATCAGACGCACGGGGCGATCGCCGCGCCCATAGCCGTACAGCCAGTTCAACAGCACTAGCAGCCGATTCCGGAACCCCGGCAAGTAGACCAAATGTACGCTCAGCCACATCAGCCATGGCAAAAATCCCGTAATCGGAAAGGGGCCAATTTTGCCGACACCGGCATAGCAGCCGATAATCGCTAAACGGCCTTTATTCAGGTAGCTAAACGGCTGCGGGAGTTTGCCTCGCAGTTGTCGGTGGATGTTGCGCGCTACGGCCACACCCTGCTGGAGGGCTTCTGGGGCAACGCCAGTCAGCGGCTTACCGTTCTGTTCAAAGTGGGCCAGATCGCCAATGGCATAAACATTGTCATGGCCAATAACCTGCAGGGTTGGCCCCACCTTGAGTTTTTGCTTACGGGCCGTTTCAGGAGCTGTTGCGGTCTCCGGTAGCGCCGCTTCTAGCCCTGCCGCCCAAATCACGGTTCCGGCAGGCACGGTCAGTCCTCCCTGCAACTCAACCTGGCTCGGAGTCACGCGACTCACGCGGGTTTCGAGCTGGACTTTAACGCCCAGTTGACGCAGTTTGCGAGTTGTATAGCGACCCAGACGATCCGGCAGGTTAGCTAAAAGATTGGCTCCTGACTGCACCAGGAAAATCCGCATGGCGTCCAAATCAAGGCCAGGATAGTCTTTCCTAAGCGCTCGCTTGAGCTCAACCAGCGTACCCGCCAGCTCCACCCCCGTCGGACCACCGCCCACAATCACAAAGGTCAACAACTGCTGTCGTTTGGTGGTGTCTGGCTCATGTACGGCCTGTTCCAGCCGGTGGAAAATATGGTTCCGCAGGGCGATCGCCTGATCCAGCGTTCTTAGCGAGAAAGCATATTCAGCTGCACCCGGCACGCCCAAAAACTGGGTCTGACTTCCCGTGGCAACAACTAGATAGTCATAAGGCAGCGTCACCTCATTGGTTTCGACCAATTGACGCGCAAAATCGACGCGCTTGACATCGGCTCGCAGAAAACGAACATTGGGCGATCGCCGCAGGATTGTGCGCACGGGGTAAGCAATCATTTCAGGCTCAATCTGAGCCGCTGCAACCTGGTACAACAAGGGCACGAATGTGTTGTAGCTGTTGCGATCGATCAGCAGAACCTCCGCTCCACTTCGCGACAGCGACTGAGCTGTTTGCATTCCGCCAAAGCCGGCACCAATAACGATGACTCTTGGATGTTTTTGCATGGCTCTTATGCTCTGAATAGGTCCATGTGTCTAAATGTTGCAGGTAGCTTGACACTCTACCTGAATCCAAGCTGAAAAATTTTTCATCTTTCCAGCAGGACTTGCATTTAGCAAAAGACCTGATTCAGCAAATTTTGCAGCGAGCACTCATGCAGAAAACGGTGACATCGAAAAATTGATTCAGATGCACAAAACTTTAGACGGCGAGGCCCGTCAAGCTGCCGGATTGTCCTTCTAGCGCGAGGAACGCGATCGCCTCGTCAACGTGATTCAGTTCAGCATCTTGGGATTGCTCCTCCTGAATGCCTATCCCAAAGCCATTTGCAGTCACCTCATCCAAACGCACATTCGCAGTATTAGGGCCAAAGTAGGAGCCGAGCTTGGCAATCACAGATGGGGCTGTATCGAACGTCTCCTGAAAAGAAACGGTGGCGCGATCGTGGCCGTAGCTCCGGGTCGTGGTCTTGCTTTGGAGTAGTGTGTCGTCATCCGCAGCCGCGCCTTGCTCAATGGCCAGCCAGCCAATGGCTTCTTTTGCATGACCGCCGTCATTGAGGGCTTCTTCTTCCTGCATTGCTAGCTGAAAGCTCGTTTCAGTTTGGCCAGTAGTGCGGGTGGTGACCCAGTCACTGCCGTTATAGCTTTGCACTTGCGACAGAACTGTGGGTGTCTTGTTGAAGTCTTGCAACTTGACCGTGTCGAAGCCTTTGGCAGTTAAACGACTCGAAGTATGCCGACCGGCAGAAATACGGGTACCGTCGTCAAGGGTCCAATCGCCTGCTTCCATCACCAGATAAGAAACCGATTCCTGCTTGTGTTTGTCGTCTTTGTAGTTGGGCTCCTGAAGACGAATTTGAAAAGTGTTTCCCGTAACGTTGCGGAGACGCACAGCAGCAGGCTCAGACCCGTTTGCAGTCGGGTCCGAAACAATAACGACGGGATTGTTGTAGGACTCGTCAAGAGAGACCGTTGTCCATTTGTGGTCAAGGTTCAGATTGCCATATTCGCCAATGGTTTCGTTGGTTTTGGGTGCAGGTGTCGGCTCAGGCATTGGGTCAGGAGACCGCGCTCCTACGGTTTGGTTGCCACTATAAAGCGTCAAGAATTCGTGAGGACTGCCAGAACTTTTGAGCTGCCGCGTTTCACCATCCTGAGTTTCTTCAACCAGGATGTCATACATCCGGTCGGGTGATTCATAGTGCCGGAATCTAATATTAACTGACCCTTCAGAATGTAATCCTTGAGAATCAACAATGCTAAAAGCAGGCTCCTTGTTGTCTTCTTCAGAAAAAGGTTGAACCGGCAGGATAACGCCTCCCAAAACCTCTGTCTTGCCGCCATTAACGGTCTCGATGACGGTGCCTTTGCCCTCCGTTTTGATGCCAAAAATAACCATATTGGCACCGCTATTTGTCACCTTGGTACGGGCTTCATGCAAGCTCTCGGTATTGAGCTGCCAGGCATATACATTCTGAGTGTCTTTCAGATCGAGTCTGCCAATTTCGATGTTCTCGATGTAGAGATCGCTACTCCCCGAGCCATCAACATAGCTGTACTTGCCATTTTTGAGCGCGACATCGCGGGTCGTCTGGTTCTCAACCGTGATGCCATAGCCAAATCCTTCAACGATTAAGGGATCTTTGCTGTCACCTTCAACGACAAACTTAATACCGCCCCCGTTCTCGCCATCGCTATGTCTATTCACAATCGATGAGAAGCCAACGATTTTCTTGACGTGGGGGGGAACTGTGATGACTCGTTGATTATAGGAGAAGTAAGTGTCAGCGGGGAAATAAATGGTTGATTTACCTGAATCGAATAAGTCTTGTAATTCACCCGTATCGCCATACCATCGCGGTTCAAAGCGGCCCCAGTTTTCTAGGTTACTGTCATTGAATTCAGGGAAATCCTTAATAGGAAGGTTTAATGATTTTTGAGCGCTGTCATCAAATAATTGCAAATTTTGAGAGGCATATTCCGCTACGGTATTGCCGGGAATAGCTTCATCGCCATACTCAATGGCCGATTGATAGCCGCTGGTCTTGATATCACGAGCATAAAGCTGCCCCTGCGATTCAATTGCACTACGATTCGATGCTCCCCCTTGCAAGTCAGCATCCACAATCGTTACCATGTCGAACCAGTTATCACTCTTGATAGCTGGAACACTGTTAATACTTTTAAGCCCATGGATGACCAGAGTACCGCCCCCCGCATCCATCCCTGCTTGATTTTGATTAGTGAGTTCAATATTTTTGAACGTAGCTGAATAGGGACCACTGTTCTTGATGCCTGTATCAAAGCCATCTACCTTCACGTCCTTGATTAGTAGCGGCCCCGGAATACCATCCGCCATCGATAGCCCAATAAAGCCTTGACCATCTCCTGAAGAAATGGTGACATTCTCCATCGAACCATTATTGCTGGCACCGTAATCAATACCGATCGCGCCTGCATTTCCCTTGCCAGTATCGACACTCAAATTCCAAATATTATTGCGGAAGGCGGTATTACCATCGGATGTCTCGATAATCGCTTTAGGTGCCTCTGAGTTGCCAAATCCTGCAGCATTATTTTGCAACTTGAGGATGGTTTCACCGCTGCCATCGCCATTGAGCGTCACAGCATTACCGACCCAGTCAATTGTGTCACTCACGTCGTAGGTTCCCGCAGGAAAATATAGGTGCTTAGGCCGACCATAAAAATCACGATGCAAAG
>JBCBJE010000280.1:0-6718 GCA_038523735.1 Cyanobacteria bacterium J06626_18
AGAGGCGGTTGCTGAGGAATGTGCCGAAATGGGCTGGGGGCAGTTCAAACCGCTATTGACTGAGACTATGGTCGAAGCCCTACGCCCCATTCAGGACCGACTCTAGGTAGGCGCGATCGTCCATCAGCGCCTGAAACTTTTCCTGAATGGGGCGTAGGGCTTCGACCATAGTCTCAGTCAATAGCGGTTTGAACTGCCCCCAGCCCATTTCGGCACATTCCTCAGCAACCGCCTCTTTGGTCTGGCCTGACAGCAGCATGTAGAGCGTTAGCAGATTGTTACATTCGGGACGCTCTGGGTCATCAAACGTTAGTCCACGCATGGGATCCGTCTTGCAGCGCTTGATCTTGCGCTTGATCACGTCTGGGGGATCAACTAAGTCGATCCGGCTCATCTCAGACGGATCCGATTTAGACATCTTTTTGGTTCCATCCGTCAGACTCATCACACGGGCTCCAGCCGTTTGAATCAGCGGCTCTGGAACCTTGAGAATAGGGTCATCTTCGCTACCAAATTGGAAGTTAAAGCGGTTAGCAATATCGCGCGTCAGCTCCACATGCTGCTTTTGGTCTTCGCCCACAGGGACCAAATCAGGCTCGTACAGGAGAATGTCAGCTGCTTGTAAAACTGGATAGTCAAATAGTCCAACAGTTACGTTTTCACCTTGCTTAACTGCTTTCTCTTTAAACTGGATCATACGCTCCAGCCAGTTCAGAGGCGTGAAACAGTTGAACAACCAAGCCAACTCGGTATGCGCCGAAATGTGGGATTGCACAAAAACGGTTGATCGCTCAGGATCAATGCCACAAGCCAGATAGGTCGCCGCAACATTATAGGTATCGGACGCTAATCTGGTGGAGTCGTGGGGTACTGTGATGGCATGCAGATCGGCCATGAACAAGAAGCTATCATATTGCTCTTGCAGCGCCACCCAATTCCGAATGGCTCCTAGATAGTTACCCAAGTGAAGATTACCGGTGGGTTGAATTCCAGAAAGAATACGGCTTTTGCCCATGGATAAGAAGTTTATCAATCTGTATACTCTCCTTAAGTATTGTATAAGAATCACTTGGACATAATTAAAAAACCAAGTTTTTGCTGTTGTTGAGATTTAAAGCCTCCATGAATAACGCTGTCAAACAAGCCCCCATGCAAGCGCTGGAAGCAGCCATCCGACTGGCTCAGAATGCCAAAACTCAGCGCGAAGCGCACGCTACTTTTGGTGAACTTTACGAAGACCTGCGCGCCGAGAATCCTGAGTTAGCGACCCTGCTACAAATGCTCTGGCGCGAATATGTGACGTCTCAGCGTTCTGTTGCTTTTTGGCAGGAGCTGTGCCAAGTGGAGAAGCACCTCTCCGAACGCATCACCGAAAATCATCTGCAGCTCCGCCAGAATTACTTGCGGCTCATGCAAGAGCAGTAGAGGGAACAAGGAAAAGGGAGACGTGCTTGAGCAGGCTGCACATCGCTATGTTTTCTCGAAAGTTTGCGGGTATGGCTGTCGCCACTAACGCTGAGGTATTTGGACGAGCAAAAGCCTTCCCTGAACGGGTTTCATTCTGCCTTCTGCCTTGCGCCCTAAATCCCCAGTCCCCCAACGAACCTGTGGGATGTAGAACTCTAGGGAACCTGCCTCTACACAAGTACCATCTGGAGCTGTCAAAGGATTCTGGATGAAACGGTCGAATATCTGAGCGGAGCAGTTGCCGAAGGGCCAAAGCTGTCCATGGGCTCCGTCAGGAAATGTGTAGCTGTAGGCATTCCCCAACGTCGGTAGGATTTGGCTCAGCAGGCTTGGGGGAGTAGCAGGATCAAACTGTCCGGATAGAACCAGCGTTGGGATATCACTCACAACAGGAGAATCCACACTGGCTGGCAGCGTTTCGAGCTGGAGGCGATCGCACACCTTCAGGTACTGTAGTGTATCCAGATGACTGTAGCCGCGAGCGATCGCCCCCGCACCCTCAAACCTGACATCTTCCAACCGATAATCTGCATCTTCTGCACACACCACAGTAAAGTGCATCAACAGGGCCAACGTATCGTCTGGCTGTAGCGACAAGCCAAATTCATTGCCCAAAACCTGAATATTGCCCTGTTCGACTGCCTCAATAAAGTAAGGGAAACTGGCGACGCCTTCCGGTGTGTAGAGGCTGTCAATTAGGGCTGTACTCAGCAAGTCCCCATTAACGGGAACTTCCAGAGAGCCTTCTGAACTCAGCCCTAAAGACAACTGGGACTGGGGTTGCAATGTCACGGTGAGGGGTTGTTGCTGCAAACTGGCGTGTAGCTGCTCAGTTCGCTCCTCTAGATCAGGATAGGCGGTACGGCAGGCTTCACTCGCGGTGCAGGCTGCAAACACCTGTTCAAGGACTTGCTGCCTCAGCGGGGCCTGTCCGCCCCCCCAATTAGCCGATAGGGGAAAGGGACTATCCAGCGTGACGCTGCGGAGAATCTCTGGGTAGCGATACATCAAGTGCTGCCCCAGCATCGTGCCGTAGGACGATCCGAAGAAGTTGATCTGGTCGTAGCCCAAAACTGAACGAATGTCGTTAATATCGGCTGCTGTCTCCAGACTGTTGAACACCGAGAGATCCCAGCCCTGCTGTTCCCAGGGCTGCGCGCACGCTTGGATGGCCTCGGCGATCGCCTCAGCTGTCTGTTCCGTCGAGGCTCCTCTTTGCGCGGACTGAATTCGAGCAGTCCCATATCCCGGACAGTTGAGGTGAGGCCGCGCAAAAGCTGTGCCGCGCTGGTCGAAGAAAATCAGGTCGCGGGTCTGGTTGGGCTGGGTAAACCAATCGGGCTGAAAGACTTGAGCAAACTCAGCCAGCGCCATCACCGATCCCCCCGGACCACCGCGCGCAAACAAAATAGGATCCGCTGCCGCTGGACGGGTCTGACTTTCGAAAACTACGACACCCAAGTGAATGGTTTGTCCCCCCGGTTGGCTGCGGTCAGCCGGGACGACCACATAGCCACAGCGATGGGGTGTTGCGCCAATTGGGATGAAACATGGCTCCATTGGCTCGAACCGGGGTAAGCCTGCATAGCTCTCGACAGGCAGCGGAGCAGGAATTTCGCTGGTCGATAGCAGCCGGGGGCGGGGTACCGCGTCGGCCATTGCAGGTGGAGCAAATTCGCAGGCGATCGCCGCAACGCTACACAAGAAACCCTACCCTGCTAGTAGCTGATTTAACTTTTGCATTATTAACCAAGTCAGGCTGAAGGTTTCTCGTGTGTATGGCTCTAGTTATTTCGCCGAAAGTACGAAAATCGAAGCGCGATCACCCTCTGATTTCGAAAGGAAAAGCTTCTAGAAATGATTCGCTGTCTGCGCCTGCATTACTGGCCTAGAACATTCAAGCCTTCATTGAAATAGACTCCAGCAATGCACCCCGTCATAAGAGTCGCCAGCGTTCCTGCCCACAGAGCTTTCCAGCCTAAAGAACTAATGTCCTTGCTGCGCGAAGGGACTAGCGCCGACAAACCACCGACGAAGATACCTACAGAAGGAATATGAGCGAATCCGCACAGCACATAGCTAACGATGACCATTGCGCGATCGCTAATTTCCCCTGCAGCAGAAAGGTTTGCCAGAGCAATATAAGGAGGAATTGCTGTCTTGAGGAGACGCTGTCCAATCAACACTGAGGACAGCCATAGTTCATTCCAGTCCAGAGACACGCCCGTAAGTACAGTGAGCGGGAGGAACAAAGCTCCCGTAATGTTGTCTAAAGTGACCACACTAAAGACAGTACCCACTGACTGTAAGACTGGGTTATCAGCTGTCTGTAGTGATGTTAAGGAAGTAAACAGCAGGTTGAGCAATGCCACCAAACCTAGAATCGCAATCAAAGAGGCTGCAATTCCGACGGCTAATTTAACGCCATCTAACGCCCCCCCGATCAGTGCATCCATAGGCGTTTTAAGTTCTTCCTCAGCTTCAAGTTCGGGAACTTTACCCAGCGTCTCCGGAACATCCCTCTCAGGTACCAGCATTTTCGACATGACAAACGCTGCTGGAATCGTCAGAATCGAAGCGGACATTAGGTGACCGGCAATTGCAGGAAAGGTTCCGCGCAAGTAGCCCGCGTAGAGTCCTAAAACTGTCGAGGCAATTGATCCAAAGCAGGAGGCCAGGATGGCACACAACTCGCTACGGGTCATGTGCAGCAGAAACGGTTTAATGGCAACTGCCGACTCAATGCCGACAAAGATGTTAGCAGCTCCAGCCAGCGATTCTGCCCCACTGAGATCCATCAGCCATCGGAAAAACCGGGCAAATATCCGCACAACTGGCTGAATTAGTCCCAAGTTGTAGAGTAAGCCAAAAATAGCGGCAAAGAAAATAACTTGTGGAAGTGAACGAAATGCGAAGATGAAGCCCAAGTTGAGATTGTCGGCTCCGAGGCGATCGCCAGGCACTCCCGTAAAGGCAGGGGTTAATGCCCGAGCCAGCCATCTTCCTGCACCTTGAGGGCCGACGGAACCTAACGCCCCCAAGTCCGGTACCAGGATAGGACCGAACAAGAAACGAGAGCCAGCTTCAGAAGCATCAATGAGTGCGTTGAGGAGACCGCTCAGCCAAACGACAAGGCTACGGGTACCTGGTAGGAAGAAGATAAATAGTCCCAAAACAAGCTGAATACCAATGCCCCAGGCAACAAGCCGCCAAGGTATTTGCCTACGGTCTTCTGATCCCAACCAGGCAATGAAGCATAAGCCCACAATGCCCACTAGCGAAAGTAAGTTCAGCATTCCGCTACCCTCTTGCCACGGTTACCGCCACGATTTTATCGGTGTTATTGGTTTATGGAACCGCCATAACTTTACTTTGAGGGCTGGATAATCGCGATCGCCCTTTAAACTTCGATACGCATTGGGGGTCCCCAACCCATAATGGGAAGAGCGCCGTTGCTCCTGATGTTTTATGAATCCTTTTTCCTCCGTGCCGCCGAACTGGGTCAAACCGGCTGTCCACGCCCATGAGTTCTGCTGTCCTAATTGTGGTGCAACAACAGCCAAAGCCAAAGCGGTGTGGATCAACCGGCGATCGCCCGTCTATACCGAACACCACCGACGCAAATGGCAAGAGTTCTATCAGTGTGGCGAATGTGAGACCGCATGGTGGGGGTGGAGCAGCGATCGCCCCCCGACCGAATGGAGCGGCAAATTTCCTGAAGAAGAAACCCTAGAGGACTAGCACTCCATGTCTGTTCTCGTATTTGGCAGCCTCAACATGGACTTGGTGGTACAGTCCCCCCGACTACCCACTGCGGGCGAAACCATCCTAGGCACGCGCTTTGACACGATCGCTGGCGGCAAGGGTGCCAATCAAGCAGTTGCAGTCGCTCGTCAGCAAGTCAGGACTACCATGATTGGTCGCGTCGGCACCGACGCGTTTGGTCATACCCTCCGTCATGGGTTAGCAGTGGAAGGAATTGACGTGGACCATGTAGTGATTGATGCCGAGGCCCACACCGGCGTCGCCGCGATCGCCGTTGCCACCACTAGCGAGAACCATATTGTGGTTGTACCGGAAGCCAATGGTCGCAATGATGACAGCGATTTGGCAAACCTGAAGAAATGCCTACCAGGTGCAAAGCTGCTACTCATGCAGTTCGAGATTCCGCTACCCATCGTAGCCGCAGCAGCAGAACTGGCCGATAGTGCAGGCTTACAAGTCATTATTGACCCCGCGCCCGCTCAGACAAGCTTGCCAAACACCCTGTATCGCCACACCCACATCCTGACCCCCAATCAAGTCGAAGCGGCACAGCTAGTAGGGTTTCCAGTCGCAACCGTAGAAGCAGCGACAGAGGCTGCTACGGTTCTGCAGCAGCGCGGCGTTGAAATCGTTGTGATCACGCTTGGTGAGCAGGGTGTACTCTGTGCCACACGGGACAAGACCTTTCACACGCCCCCATTTTCGGTCACGCCAGTGGACACCGTAGCCGCTGGGGATGCCTTCAATGGCGGGCTTGCCGTTGCGCTCTATGAAGAGCGACCATTAGCCGAGGCGATCGCCTGGGCATCTGCTACTGCAGCCTTGTCGGTCATGCATGCAGGAGCCCAACCTTCGCTGCCAAAGCGATCGCAGGTCGAGGCATTTCTACAACAACAGAGGAATTGAGCGAGGACGACTCGAAACTAGGCAGCTTCAATCGAAATCGATGAATTGCAGCGCCCCCTGCCCAGCAAGGCAACCCTCGCTATTCGCCCCCCACACTGATAGGCGTTCCCATTACCTCAGCACGGGTAAGGTTAACGTCCTCAAGCGTGGCCCCAGCGACATCGACAAAATGAAGTGTGGCTTGGGTCAGGTTGACATCCGTGAGGTTAGCATCGCGGAGACTGGCGTTTGTCAAGAAGGCATCGGTTAAATCAGCCCCTTCCAGGTCAGCCCCTTCCAGATCAGCCCCTTCCAGGTTGGCCTCGGTAAGGTTAGCCCCACTTAAGTTGGCGTCCCGTAAATCGGCCCCAATCAAATGGGCTTGAGTCAGATCAGCACCCGACAAATCACAGCCATAGCAAGCGTTTGTAGTCAACAACTGATTGACTGAGTCCAAATTTTCGCCTCTCATGGGTGCTGCGATGACAAAAGGAAGTGCCATCGACAACACTGCGGCGGTAATCAGTTTCATGTCACCGCTCCTTATATTTCAAAACAAAGGTAATGTTTTCTATATCTGAGACTTCGAGAGTTATTCCAT
>JBCBJE010000281.1:0-6708 GCA_038523735.1 Cyanobacteria bacterium J06626_18
CCTGAGTCTAACAACAGCAACGCATCCTTCTCTCTGGTTACACATACCTCCTGTTTCAGAGGAAGCTTTCACGCTGGAGTTTATTTTTCAGGAAAAATTCGTCGTCTTCAGCCCTGGGGTTTAGTAACTCACCGTTCGCGAATTCATCCCTTGTCGATTCCGCGTCATTAAGTTCACCTACTTCTGGACTGGGAGATGCCAATTCACCGCTCTCGGGTTCAAAGCTTTCAAGCCCAATCGTTTCTGGCTCATAGCTATCTAGAGGGCTCGCCGCTGTCAGTTCAGTCTCATCGATCAGTTCGGTTTCATCGGCAGATGCCGGAGCGGACGGTACTAGGGCTGTCAGGTTGGCCTGAGTTTCTTTCACTCGACAACTGCTGCGGCTAGCTCCACCACGTGAGCGATCGGAGGGGCGGTTGCGATCGCCTAAAACCGGCGGTACAAATTGGATTAGGGAATCTTCCGGCGTGGCGAATTGGGGCTCAGCGTAGGCTGGAAATACGCTAATCCAGTTAACCGTAATCCCTAAGGCAGTTACAAAAGCAGTACGCTGGCTGAATAGCTTCATGATTTTTGCTGGAAAGTAGCTTGAGCAATTGACGGCGGCAGTGAGAAGACAGAAGAACAAGAGGCATTTGTAATAGAGACATTCAGCGGGGCTAATGTTGCGTCCCGGGTGGTAGCTCCACAGCTACCGAGGCGCCGAGTGACGAAATTGAGAACAGCCCACTATACCTCCTACATTCAGAGCTACAGCTGTTGCGGAAGGGACCCAAGGAACCCAATATCCCGCCTGCATTAGCAGTATCCAGCACAGACTAAACAGGCTCAGCTCAACTGTGAAGGTTATCCACAGTAGCTGGCTCCAAGGTGATTTAGTGAGCGGCCACTGCCTAACCGCATAGACGAGAAAACCACTAACCAAGGTCCAGCCGCCTATCCAGAGGATCTCTTGCCACTCTGGCCAGGCCCGAATCAGGAGACGATCGCCCTGAGCAATATCCAGCAATTGGCTCACCATGTGAGCTTGCATAAAGATGCCTGCTGTATCACGATCACCCGCCGAGCCTAAAGCTGAGGGCGTTGACCAATAATCGCCAAAGCTTCTGGCAGTAGTGCCAATTAGGACAATGCGATCGCGCACTGCCGCCGCCGTGAGTCGCCCCTCCAAAACCTCACCCAGCGTGACCTGATCGGCAATTTGATCGGGAGCCAGCCGCCGGTAGTTCAGGAGAATCTGATGCCCCCCGGCGTCAATGCCTTGATATCCGCCAAAGTTAGCTTCCAAGGGTTCGAAGACGACGGATCCGATCTGCAAGTGACCAGCAGCCGTAGTCGTGATTTCCAGGCCCTCCTGGTCAAGATAATGCAGCGCTATCAACGTATGCAACGCATGTGGAGCTTGACAAGTAGAGGCTGGCTCAGGTGTTAGGGCCAGTAGTTGACGTCGCACAACACCATCGGTATCGGTCACAAAATCACTGAACCCGATGCGTTCACTGGGGACTTCCGCCGGTGGCGCAATCCCAGGCAGGGCAGTTGTCGTATCACTGGCTTTGCACGTGGCTAGCAGTGTCTCGGTAGATTGCAGCTGCAGCTGCAATTGTGGCTGGTCGGCACTGACGGCAAAATCGCGATAAATATCGAGACCAATCACCCGAGGCTCCATCGGGTCTAGCGCTTGCAGCAGGGTTGATAGAGCCGCATCGGACAGCGACCCTCGCCGCTGATTGGCATCCTGCGCTGCGATATCGGCTTCGGTCACCGTAATGAGCAGAAGCCGAGGATCCGGCAGGCTTTGCGGTTGCAGCTGCATCAAGTAATCCAGCCCTTGCAGTTCCCAGCGCTGAAATCCGCCTAGTTGCCGGAAGCCGGCGGTTGCGATCGCGCTGATTAGGCTGGCGAGGGCGATTGCGGACCAGCCCACGGGGCGCGGCGATCGCGCCGTGGGCTGACGCTCTGCCGGTGTGTACGGTACCGGAGTTTCGCCGGGCATCCCTTGCAAAGAGGACCACGTGGGCGGGAGTTCTGCCGGATTTTGACAAATGATGGGAAGCCAGGTGGCACAGGGATAGCGGTCTTCCAGCCCCTGCAGTTTTTCACGGGCTTCGCGCACCGCTAGATAAAACGACTCACCCCGCGCAAATGCTTCCAGAAAGGATTTGAGAAACTCATGGGCAACGCTGTCGGGAATCGGCTCCCGCATCACCAGCACCTCGGGGATGTGCAGTTCCGCCAAGGCATGGGCCAGTCCTAGCCCGTCACAGGAATTGAAGATGGCAATTTTAAGACCCCGTTCCAACGCTTTGCGTAGGGCGTGTTTTAGCTCCGGAATGGTCAGAGTATCGGTTGGGTTGAGGTAAAGACATCCCGTAGTTGCCGTTGGCGAGTGGGTCTGGGTGGCGCTGTGCCCCGCAAAAAAAAGGATGTCCCATCCTTGCGGATCCCATAAGCATTCGTTCAGGCGCTGGCGATCCGGCTCCACCAAAAAATGGACCTCGGCCTGGGGCAGCTGATTGAGCAACGCCTGATCGGTCTGCGTGTTAATGCCTTGGCTATGCCCCAGGATAGCCAGGATTCTGATCGACTCGCGATGGATGGGTTGGCGCTCGACCTGCTCATAGGTGGGAGCGCTGAAGGCAATCTCGGCTTTGGGGTAGCGATCGCATACACTCCAGCTATGCCAAGGCAAATGCTGCACCGTTGCCAACTGCGTCTGCAAAATCAGGCGAATTGGGTCCTGCGGTGCGAGTTGCTCCAGTAGCTTATCTCGTAGGGGCTGAAAGTCTGTGTGACTGAGCCAAGCATTGAGCTGATCGCTCAGTTCTTGGGCCATGTCGCTGCAATACTCTACGTGAGAAACGTTGGTCGCAAAGCCAGTTTGCTTGGCCTCCAAGCGATAGGACAGGCCCAGTCGTCGATAGGCCGTTTGCCAGCGTTGAGAGCTGTGCTGTAGTTCCGGAGCTGGTGGTAGTGACCCGGTCAGTTCCACGGTTGGCCGCTGTCCATCCGCGCCGATCTGTAGCGTCGCCGCTAGCCCCGTCTCCAGACTGCCTTCTCCCAGCTTTAAGGTAACCAGCTTCTGCATGATTTACCGAGTAACTCCTTGAACGCATCCAGATCCCCGGTTTTTACCTGAGTAAAACTCCGGTTGTCCAATTGGATGCGGCCTAAACTACGAACGTTTCTACATAACTGGCATCGCCCAAGCTGACGCAGACCTTGAAACGCTCGCCAGGGACACCGCTGAATTGTAGCTGCACGTAATTGTCGGCTTGGCGGGACTGAGCCCGCATAAAAACCGCATCGGTTGATTCCAGGACACATAATTCTAGCGCTGGCGGCAAAAACGGCTGCCCTAACATCGGATGAACCTGCACTCCAATGTGAGTCCGTTCCGCCGACTCCGGCTGGATTTCAACCAATAGCACCAACTGCTGCATCCCCATCTGGACGGCCAAGTCAATCAGCTTGGCCCGTCGCCTACCGCCTGGAAGGTTGCTAGAGGGCGGATCTAGTTCGGTGATTGCAGTGGTCTCCCCGCCTCGAAATCCCATCGCTGGCGTCATTGTGTCAGGATTCAGAATGGACTCAACGGCCTGCCAACTTACTTCGAAGGACTCGTTCAGCCATTGGCTGAGGTTCACGACAGCTTCGGTGGCGATCGCTACCCCACTGGCCACAACCTCCGATGGCGTCGATGCGGCTAGCCTTAACTCGTACACGTGGTCCAACAAATCTTCAATCGGGGCCAAGTCGTTTAAGGGCAAGTCTTCTGCCGTCACTGTGGGCGTAAATCCTAGCAGCTGAGCGGTTTGTAGCGGACCATCAATCTCGACAACCACATACCCCACGCGCAGGTCCCACACTTCAGGCGGTACCAAGCAGCGCTCGGCATCGGTGGCAACCGGGCGACACTCCAACTGCCCTACCCCTGGCAGGCTCAAATCAGCCGTATTGGCCATCATCTGAGTAACGGGATGCCAGCTATCACTGTGCTCCAGATCGGTCAGGATTCCCATCATCTGGCAATAGTCGTTGGTGACCCACACCGCCAAACTATTGAGCAATACCTGTTCTGCCTTTGCAGGTGTGGGTTGCGATCGCGCAAACTGTTGGGCGGTTAAGCGCGCCTGTTCGGGGATGGGCAGTTGAAGGCCCGAAGGTTTTGTTTGCTCGGATGAGTAACTCACAACACTATTCTCCTGAATGACCGGATGACTGCATAATTTGGATGACTGCTTTAAATAGCTATTTAGAGATAGCCTTGCGATTTGCCAAATTCACGCAACAGTGGCAAACACTGGCGCTGATAAAAGCTGCTGAGCGTGCCAACGGAGACACCAAGTTCGGCAGCGAGTTTCTTCCAGGGAACTCCAGGGGGTAACCGTTTGAGGATGAGATATTGGCAGGTAATTTGAGACTGGTTTGTCAAATGGGTACGGGTCAGTACCTGG
This sequence comes from Cyanobacteria bacterium J06626_18, assembly GCA_038523735.1. GTDB lineage: Bacteria > Cyanobacteriota > Cyanobacteriia > Phormidesmidales > Phormidesmidaceae > SIO1E4. The sequence continues at coordinate 4,458 of JBCBJE010000281.1, forward strand.
TCAGGGTTCGCTTCGGCCCAAGCTTTGACGTCTGTTAGCAGCGGGGGAATGTCCGGCTGTGCCGGGAGCTGATCAACGGGGTCAACACGCTCCTCGGCATCTGACCCTGTTGGAAATCCGCTCGCGATCGTGGCTCGTTGCTTTTGCACGCTGATATAGCCGTCCTGCAAGCGACGCTTGAGGTAAGCATTAAGCCAGGTGACCACGTTGGCTTGTTCGGGGTCATAGGCACGCCCTGTTTTGCCTTCACACAGGTTCTGGCAAAAATAAATCCAGGTTTGCTGCAAAGCGTCCTGGTAGTAAGGAGAATTTTCTTTCCACAGCTGATCAGAAATTAAACGGATAATTTTGGTCAGTCGTCTTTGTCGCTGGAGACTCCCCAACGGATGCCTGCACGCTTCAACAATGAGGGTCTGAACCTGTTCCTGAAGTTCACCCATGAGTACTTCACTCTCATAAATAGGATACGGACTCTGCGGTTTCTACTTAACCTATCAGGAGTATTTTTGATTTTTCTGCGAAATCGCCGAATATCTTGTGAAAGATGATGAGTTTGGGTGTCTGAAGGGAGAGGGGGAGATAGGGAGAAAGGGGGACCGTAGGGGCCGGTACCGGCGATCGCTGTCGGGGATCCCAAGTCCTTTGCTCAAAACCTGCCCTAACGAATGTGTAAATAGGGAACAGTGAACAGGGAACAGAGGCATGCGTAGGGTGTCATTTGCGTAGCAATGCACCGTGTGGCTGCAGAATATGTGCGCAATCGGCTGATAGATAACCAGATGGTTGTCGAGAGAATCTCGACTCAGTTGAATTGACTCATAAGGAGCACCGTGATGGTAATCGATGCAGTATCTGGAAACTCTATTCTCAATGGACTCTTGGGTCCGAGTACGTCCCTCGGCAGCAACCCAATCAACAGCCTGGGCAGCCCTTTTCTGGGTCAGCCTCATCGGAGCGATCGCCCCACCCAGCATTTTACCAATGAGCCCCTCTACAACGAAACTACTATCGACTTAGAACTGGGCACTATCCACGTTGAGCTAGGCGATACGAACGCAGCAGTTAGCAAGGCCACGCACAAGCTCTTTAACAATTACATCTTTGGCACTAGCGATCGCGATCAGCTCTTTGGAACTCACGGTAGCGACCACATGGTTGGCGGGGGCGATCGCGATGATCTTTTTGGGAGTAGCGGCAATGATGTGCTGATCGGTGTGGACACGAATGATGCCGATCCAGGTAAGGGTGAAATCGACATTCTGACGGGTGGCCTTGGCAAAGACACGTTTGTTCTAGGGCACGCTGGCGGGGTCTATTACGATGACGATGTGCTGCTGGATCAAGGGTTTGGTGACTATGCGTTGATCACCGATTTCACCATGGGCGATGACTCTATTCGGCTCAGTGGCAGCGCTAAATATAGTCTCCAAAACGTTGCGCTGCGATCGGGGACGGGGGCTGGCATTTATAAGGACGAGGGATTTTTACTGGACACTGAGGGTATCTTTCATCAATCCAAGGAACTGATTGGTGTGGTGCATGGGGTCGATGCGAGTGCCTTGACAATTAATACTGGCAGCACTTTGACCACCATTGTGTAAGGGGGGAATAGAGGGGGATGAGGGTGAATTGTAGGGGCGGGTTCAAGCGATCGCTTAAGTAGGTGTCCATAATTATCCGTAGGATGGGTTGGCGACAGCGTAACCCATGCGGGCGTTGGGTTTCGTTCCTCAACCGCAACCTACGTATAGCTATGTTTAATTGCGGGCACTTACTTGCTAGAAAACACGAAACCTCCCGCTCAAAATTTTTCCTGGTTGTTTCTTCAATTTTGTTGTTTAGGTGCTAGCTAATACGAATTTAGGGATGAAGCAATCCCGGTAAATGGCCGGGATTTTTTAATGGGAAATATCTTAGGAAGCATCTACTCAAAAAAATATCGCGATCGCTGCAGAATTTAGGTCGCCGTGGCTGATAGGTAACTAGACATGCATCAGACACCGCAGTATGAACTGCCTGTTTGCATTGCATCACAACCTATCTGGAGATTAAGCATATGCTCGCTAGCTACATCAAAGCCCTGATCAACAAGGACGGAAATCACTGGAGAAACAACGGAACGGTAGGCAACAAGAACAATATTAATGGCAATAGTGTGACGATTACCTACAGCTTCTTTGATAGTCGTCCGTCAGGATTTAGCGAGGATGCCTATAAAGATTTTACAGCTTTTTCAACAGCTCAAAAAACC
>JBCBJE010000282.1:0-6708 GCA_038523735.1 Cyanobacteria bacterium J06626_18
GCAGTAACAGCGTCAGTAGTTTGAGCCATTCAGCTAGGCGAGATTGCTTCACGGTGTCTATCCTTTCTCCTGTTTCTAGGAAGTTGATTCGGGTGTAGCGTCTAGTTTATCGAGGTGATCGAGGGCCACGCTGCGTATAAGCGTATGCTGCTTCAGCTTATATTGCTCTGCTTCTAAAACCTCTTCAATTAGGTATCGATCGCGCAGTGCCTCTATCGCAGTCGCTTGAGCCTGGGCATCCGCATTCCAGTAATCCAAATGGGTTAGCCACCAATCCTCTGGTACAGGACACCGATAAACTGCTGCTTCGCACAGCAGAATGTAGGCGAAGCGAGCGTCTTGATGCAGTCGCTGAAAGGTCTGCTCTAGGCGTTTTCTAACATTCCGGCGAAGTTCGGTTGTGAACCGCTCCAAGGTCCATTTATCTTCAGCGCCTTCCACTTTCCCCTCGGCAGCCTCAGCCAAGGCTTGTTCGACGGCTTCAATTTCGCTGCCGTAGCGGTTCCAGTAAGCCATGACATTGCCAAAGAAGGGATCGCTACCAATCTCGCCCGTGATAATCCGCAGTGCGAGGGGATGCCCTTCATAGGCTTTACCAATGCGAACTAAGTAGGAACGATCGCCAGACCTTGGCTCCATATCGAAGCCAACTTTCTCAAACAGCGCCAACTGTTCCGCCTCGGATAGCCCTTTCAGCAAATGGCGCTGCCAGACAGTGCGATAGCGGCTACCCAATTCAACGATTTGGGCTGGCAGCGTTTGCGAGGTAATGATCAGGCGGCTCTGGAAGGCGTCTGTCGCGAGGAGCGCCTCAAAAAAGTCCGTGTAGGTAGCATCACGAAAGCGGCTTTCACCCTGATCGTCTCCTTCTAAAATTTCCTCGAAGGAGTCTATCAGGAGCAGGTACTTCTGCTTTTGTAAATGATGTAGCAGATGTCGGACCAATTGTTTGGGATTACGGCGTTCTTCTAGTGGAACGGGCTGGCCACATTTCTCCAATAGCTGGATAGCGACGCTACTGAAGTCGGTGGTTTGCTCCGAATAGTCAAAATTGAGACGGATGAGCCGGTGAGTTGTCTGCAGTTCCAGCGCGAGCCGCTCAGCCAGAGCCGTCTTGCCGATACCTGCGATACCCACAATCAGTAGCAAACGACAATCCGCCTGCAACTGTTGGGTCAAGGCTTGCGTCGCACTGGCTCGGCCCACCCAAGCGCGATCGTAGGCAAAGTAATGATCGACCTCTGTGGGAGAGGTATCGGAGTTGGGCTCTGACGTTGCTTCAGTGGGTGGCAGCGTCAGCGGCCCAGCCTCCAGCCCAAGGACATCGCAAATCTCCTCAAATTTAGCGATCGAGACATTCACCCCACGGCAGAAGTTGTTGACAGTAGAGAGTGCAACTTCTAAGTGAACGGCCAAGGCTCCTTGAGTTAAAAAGCCGTTTCGTTTGAGGGCTAGTGCAACGGCTTGTCGATTGTGGGGGTGGACACAAGCTGAGCGAACCATGGACAAAGGGGAGTGGGAGAGCGGAGGGCGGAATAGGAGTTAGGGAGTTAGGAGGGAGTGGAGGAGTCTCAACGGAAGAGTCGAGACACCCGGCAAGAAAATCCTGGCAGCAATGGTGAGGTGATTTCATCTTCAGCCAGCACTGTATCGACTAGCTTCAGAACACTCTGCTGTCGTCGATAAACCTGAACCTGCTGCAACCGTCGGTCGGCAATCCAGTACTCTAGAACGCCTTGAGAAGCGTATAACTTGAGCTTGACTTCACGATCGCGGCGTTCATTTTTTTCACCGGGAGACAGTACCTCCACGACTAGCTCAGGGGCTCCCGTCAAATGCTCTGCTTCATCCAACAAGACCTCAAGCCGTCCATAGCTAACCCAAACGACATCGGGAATCACATTATCCACTTCCGAAAAGATGATGCCAGGTGCCGTCGTTGCTTCCCCTAGAGAAGTCTCCTCAGACCAATTGTTCAACACTGCACAGATGTTATTGGCAACCTTTTGATGACTCCATCGAGGGGCACGGGTCATAAATAGCTCACCGTCAATAATTTCGTAGCGGTTGCTGCTGTCCGGTAGCAATTCGAGGTCTGCTACCGTCCAACGAACATGTTCAATGGCTGACTGACTCATATCAGACATCCTATGAGGTTTTCTCTATCTTACTGAATGCGATCGCAGCGACCTCGACAAAAGCTCTGATGATTTCCTGGCAAGGGTGCGTTACGGCCAATACGGATCTTTCGCCCAAATGATCGCGGGCCTACGCCTATGTTCATCCTTACGCCCTCTGCCTTCTGCCTTTTCTTATCTCAGGCATGAACTCAGGTACTGCTCAGGCAATGAAGTCAGGCACTGTCCGTGTATGAGCTCATGTAGCGGTTTGTGATTATCGAAAGCGTAAACGAAGACGTCTAGGGACGAGGCCGAAATGGCTTTCCCCCTTCCCACGAAATAGGGGTTTAACACTATGCAAGTCTATGCAGAATCGCTCCAGGTTGCCTGGAGTCTTGTGCAACGCGGCACCCGAGCCGCCGGGATTGATGGCATCACTGTGGATTTATTCGCAGGTGATGCCCCGACCCAACTTCGAATGCTCTTACGCCAGCTGCGGCGAGAGCAATATGTCGCTAAGCCTGCCAAAGGCTTTCACTTGCCCAAAAAGAGCGGCGGTCGCCGGTTGATTGGCATTCCTGTGGTGAGCGATCGCATTCTGCAGCGGTTTCTACTGCAGCAAATCTATCCCCTGCTGGAGAACACCTTCAGCGATAGTGCCTTTGCCTATCGACCCGGACTCTCAATCTACAACGCGGTTGACCGCGTCATGGAGCGCTACCGCCATCAACCTGCCTGGGTCGTGAAAGCGGACATTCAGCAGTTCTTTGACAACTTGTCTTGGGCGCTACTGCTAAATCAGCTGGAGCAGATAGGGCTAGCTCCCTGCCATGTTCGACTCATTGAGCAGCAGCTCAAGTCAGGCATTGTGATTCAGGGGCAATACTGCCGCACCAACAAAGGCGTTCTGCAGGGCGGAGTGCTCTCTGGAGCCTTAGCAAATCTGTACCTTAACGAGTTCGATCGCCGCTGCCTAGAAGCCGGTATTCCGCTCGTGCGCTATGGCGATGACTGCCTTGTCGTCTGTCCTAGTCTGCTGGAAGCAAGTCGTTCGCTCGCGCTCATGCAGGACTGGATTACCGACATCTACCTCACCTTAAATCCAGGCAAGTCACGCATTATCCCACCAGGAGAAGCGTTCACCTTTCTGGGGCACCAGCTCGGCAACGGTCAAGTGCAGGCTCCGGTGAGGCGTAAACCGCAGGCGGCAGGACAGAAGCGAAAAGCCCCCAGTGCGGGGTATGGGCCACCTAAGGCTTGCAGCATTGTGAAATCCCCGAAACGCCAGACGGCTTCATCGACCGACACCTATTGGAGTGATGGTATGACCACGCTATATATCAGCGAGCAAGGGGCTTATCTCAAAGTTAGGCACCAACAGTTCCAGGTGATTCATGAGCAGGAGATTCGCTGCAGCGTCCCGGCTAGTCAGGTAAGCCATATCGTTTTGTTTGGCTGCTGCAATGTATCCCACGGTGCAGTGAGTTTGGCCCTGCGGCGGCGGATTCCGGTACTGTATTTGGCTACCAATGGTCGTTATTTTGGGCGACTGCACACCGAAGGCCATGCCCAGGTAGAGTATCTGACCCAGCAAGTGCAAAAGTCTTTGGAACCGGACTTTGCCCAGCGGCAAGCGCAGAGCATTATCCTGGGCAAGCTGCATAACAGCCGTATCGTGCTGCAGCGTCTAAATCGTCGTCGGAAGCGGGATGAAGTCAGCCGCGCGATCGCGGAGCTGGCTGATCTCGCACCTAAGGTTGCGGAAACTGATTTACTGGAAACGATGCTGGGGTATGAGGGGCATGGAGCCAATGTCTACTTCCAAGCCTACGCCAAGCTGCTAAAGGGAAAATTTGCCTTTGCAAAGCGCACCCGTCGCCCCCCTACGGATCCGGCCAATAGCTTATTGAGCTTGGGGTACACGCTGCTATCGCAGAATCTGCATTCCATGGTTGAGGCTGTGGGTCTGCATACCCACTTCGGTAACCTGCACCTACCTCAGAAAAATCGGCCTTCTCTTGTCTGTGACCTCGTCGAAGAATTTCGGGCGGGTGTGGTCGATTCCCTAGTCGCCTATCTCATCAATTCCAACATCTTCACCGAAGAAGACTTCACGCCACCCGACGCGCGGGGTGGGGTCTATCTCTTTCCCGATGCGCTTAAGAAATTTCTCAAGCATTGGGAAGACGCTCTCCAAAAGACCCTTACGCACCCCCACACGGGTTACAAGGTGAGCTACCGTCGCTGCTTTGAGTTGCAGGTTTGGGAATACGTGTCCTGCCTGATGGGTGAGCGGGCAGTGTATCGACCGATGCGGTGGGAGAACTAGGGCCGCTCTGTGGAATTCAGAATTCAGAATTCAAAATTGCTTGATTTAGGAGAAATCATCATGCTGAAGCATCCGATTCGCAGTTTTCGTGACCTTCAGGTCTATCAGCTTGCTTTCAGGTATTCGGTTGAAGTGTATGACCTGGTTCAACACTTTCCTCAAGGCTTCGATCGCTATCTGGCTCAACAGCTCCTCGCGCGATCGCAAGCCGTACGGACCAACATTGCCGCTGCCTGGGGTCAGCGCCGCGATCGCACCGCTTTGATTAATTGCCTTTGTGCCGCCCAACTAGAAGCTGCCGAAGTCCAGATCTGGATTGAAGCCGCCATCGGCGTCGCCTATTTGGACACCGAGGTCGGGCAAGACCTCGGCGATGGCTATCGCTACCTGTTTGCCACTCTCGATCAGCTGATGGCAAGTGCTTCGTTGGGAGCAAAGCGACTGGAGGAAAGCGAGTTTAGCACTTTACCCGCAACCGCTTAAGTGGGTGGCGTGGGATGAGTAGGCGGGGGGAGTTCGGTAAGGCATCCCTCCTTACTTCCCCATTCCCTGTCCCCTCAAAACTTACGGAAGGAACCCCATGTTCTACCTCATCTGCTACGACATCGTTCTAACCCGACGACGCAACCGGGTGGCCCATCTTTTGGAAGGGTATGGCATGCGCGTCCAGAAATCGGTTTTCGAATGTCTGCTAAATGAGCATCAGTATGAAATGCTCAACCGCAAGCTGGGTCAATACATTGAGCCCACTGAAGACCAGGTGCGTTTCTACCCCATGTCGGCTCATACCCGCCGTAAAGTCATCATCTTGGGCCTGCAACCGCCACGGCAAGTGGATGATGTTGCCTTCATCGTTTGAGCCCTCTCTTTTGCCTCAATTCCTCACACCAACAAAGGAGAAACCCATGACCAAAGATTACCTCGCCACTCACGGAGAACTGCTGGTTTATCGATTAGCCATGACGGCTGCTATGCAAGTGTATGAGCTCTCACTGGAATTTCCCGATGCCGAACGAACCTTATTGACGGAGCAGATTCTCAAGTCCTCTCGTTCAGTGTGTGCCAACTTTGCAGAAGCTTGGCAAAAAAGGCGTTATCGGGGAGCGTTTGTGGCCAAGCTTAATGAAGTGGAAGCGGAAGCGGCGGAGACGCAGACCTGGCTCGAAATAGCGATGTTCTGTCAATACATCGATGTGACAGTCGGGCGAGAGTTACTGCAACAGTACAGCACTATCCTAACGGCGATCGCGCGTCTGATTCAAACTGCCGACGCCTGGGTAGTGTCCTCATGAGTCGCCGTAGTCGTAAGCATAAGAAGCACTTTGCCTGTGGGCATCGAGGCTTTGGCCAGTACTGTCACTGTTGTGCTGATCGCTTTGCCCGCAAGCAAGTCCAGCAGGCGTATCGAAAACGGCAGCGCGATAGCAGGCAGGCAGCCTTTGCTGAAGACGAGATTGACCTCAGAGGCTTGCCCAAACAAATTGTCCTTAAGGCAAGAAAGGTTTTGGCAGAGCTATCGGCAGGTAACCCTTATTGGGAAATGGCGGGCAAGCGCTTGCACATGGCCCGCGAAGTGGTCCGGATTCCTGTGACTCGCCGCTATCGGCTGCTGTGTCACCATGACGGCAAAGCCGTAAAACCTCTGGTAGTGATGTCTCATGAGGAGTACAACTCGCTGTTTCGGAGTCCTAAACGATTGTTGTCAAAACTGTTCTCTTAGGCTGGCTGCGATCGCTGAATTTCCGCTACTGCGGGCTTCTTACTTGCTCACCCCTGATGTGCGCTAACGTTACATTGGGTTAATTCCTCAAAACGCCATGGCTATGCCCACCTCTAGTAGCCCCCGTATCCGCTGGACAATTCGTGATCTTGCCTTGCTTCCAGAGGATGGACGATGCTACGAAACCATTGACGGAGAGCTGTTTGTGACCCGCGCTCCCCACTGGAAGCATCAAAATGTTTCCATCAGAATTGGCATGGCTTTGGAAAATTGGTCAACGCAGAGTGGCTTGGGGGAGGCTGCGGTTAACCCAGGACTGGTTTTCTCCGAAACTGACAGTGTGATTCCGGATGTGGCTTGGGCTAGCCATTAGCGTCTCACAAAGATGCTAGATGAGGCGGGTCATTTGATTGCTGCTCCCGAGCTTGTTGTCGAGATCTTATCCCCTGGCGAGAAAAATGAGCGCCGTGATAAGGAAGCCAAACTTAAGCTGTATTCTACCTATGGCGTTCTGGAATATTGGATTGCGGAACATCGCC
>JBCBJE010000283.1:0-6708 GCA_038523735.1 Cyanobacteria bacterium J06626_18
CAGGTGGGTCCCTGTGAGATTCAGATTCGCATCATTGATCCGACAACAGCTTCCTCTGGGGGCGGAACCGTCGCGCCCGCAACGCTTCCCTCCATCGAAAGGGCTGCTCCCCCCAGTCCCCGGCCCATGGCCCCGACGATGCCCCCACGGATTTCAGTCTCATCGGGAGGAAGCGGGTGCGATCGCCGCATTGGGTTCTTGTTTCCGCGCCGATGTGGACGTCTGAGTTCGGCGGGTTGTCCCCATTGTGACGACGGACGCGTGGCTGAAGAGCCTTATTTCACCTATTCTCACGAGCGATCCCTATATCCCGACTATGGCAATTACGCAGCCTTGAGCTGGGGAAACCGAGGGTATTCTGACGCTGACGTTGATTTCACCGAAGCCGATGCCGCTAGCCTCGAACTGCTAGGAGACGACTTTGAACAAGATATGGGTGCGAGCTAAGTGGTTGATTTACGCGCTGGGTGGCGGCTGGGGCCACCTGAATCGGGCGATCGCGCTGGCTCGGGTAGCCGTTACTCAGGCCGATATTCATATCCTCACCAACAGTCTCTATCAGCACCAGGTTGCGCCATTGCAGGGGCGGATTTATCTCCACCGCATCGACGCGGCAGCTAGCCTCAGTGATGCCTGTCATCAAGCTCAGCAGGTCGTTTTACAAACAGCCTGGAACTGCATCCTCGTGGATACCTTTCCCCGTGGATTGGGCGGTGAACTGGTGGACGTGCTGCCTCGGATTGCCTGCCCCCAGATTTTGATCCATCGCGATTTGCGCCCTGCCTATATTCACCAAAAAGCGATCGTTCCCTTTGTGGCTGAACGTTACCCCCTTGTCCTGGTACCCGGAGAGCAGGGGTCGGCGTTACTGATGCACCTACCGCAAACAATTCGGACCCCGCCTTGGCTCATCCGATCTGACACTGAATTGCCTGACCTCAGGCGCGCTTATTCCCTACTGAACCTAACCGCGTCCGACTACCGCCCCGTGGTGATTGTGCTCGCCGGTGGACGACCTGAAGAACAAAGCTGGTATGGCCTCGTGACTCAGACACTCGCGCAACATTTCCCGGCTTTGAGCGTACGCTGCATTGCCCCCGCTTGCCCAGAGCACTGTCCCCAAGATCTCTTTGTAAGCCATTACCCTGCTATGGAATGTCTGGTAGCAGCTCATCTGGTCGTCGGCAGCGGTGGCTACAACACCGTTAATGAATGTCGAGCGTTGGCAGTGCCTCTCATCGCGCGTTCGTTCCCACGCCTGTACGATCGCCAGCTCATGCGCCTGACCTACGCTCGCCTCCAAGGCGCAGCAATCCTCCCCGTAACTACTGTGGATGACGTTATCACCGCAGTTGAGTATTTGCTGCAAACTGAATACGTAAAACCGTATCGTCCTGTCGAATTCACCAATGGCGTACAGCCAGCCCTGGAAGCAATTCGCGCTGCCTTGAAGGGGCGATCGCTGATGCAATGAGTGGAAGTGAATGAAAAGAGCGATTATGATAAATAATCAACGCTGTTCGGAGCTTATGTCAGCATGGGAATTAGTCCTGCTGTTGCCTTTACAACAATTTTGTTGGCGCTTATGGTAGGCGCTGGTGTCGTCAGTGCTTCTTGGGGTTACGCCCTCGGACGTCAAGCTCTCATGGGAGTGCGTCAGCCAGATACGCGGCCAGCTAGCAGTGCAGCCTCTAATCAAGCATCGCCTAATGCAGGACATGGGACCATGCTCCGGAACGAGCAAGAAATCCTCAACGACGTGCAATCCCGAATTTCGGGAAATCCTGCAACCCCTAGCCAATAACGTTTGAATAACCCGTCGGGTGATCCGTTTGTGGCCGCTGGGTGCTAAGTTGGGCATTACCTAGAAATTTTAAGCAACCATTGGAACGAAGGGATGCACTTGGTATGTGCAGCTTCGTTTGAATTGGCTATCTCCATCGAAGTGTTTGTACAGTTCTTAGCCGCAGCCTGTATTAGTTTGGTCACGCATCCCACAGTTTCTCCACGACGATAATGCTTGCTCAAACGGACGTTCCGCTGCCCGTGATTACGCCAGGATTCACTGGGGTCGCGATCGCCATGCGATTATTGTCAGTGCTGGCACTCATCGGCATTAACGCCTTTTTTGTAGCAGCTGAGTTCTCTATCGTTTCGGTTCGGCAATCGCGCATCAATCAGCTGGCAGAGGCCGGTGATATCCAAGCAAGAACGGTTCAAAGCTTTCAGCGCAGTCTTGATCGCTTGCTTTCTACCACCCAGATTGGCATTACGCTATCCAGCCTCGCGTTGGGGTGGATTGGCGAATCCACCATTGCAGCGGTTCTGATTCAATTCTTGCAGCAGCTGGCAAGCACAATTCCCTTGACGGGGGCGATCTCGCATTCCTTCGCCATGCCGCTGGCCTTTGTGCTGATTGCCTATCTGCAGATCGTTTTAGGCGAACTTTGTCCCAAAGCAGTCGCCATGCTTTACCCAGAGCGGTTAGCTCGCTGGTTTGGCCCCCCCAGCCAGACAATTTCAAAACTGTTTTTGCCCTTCGTCTGGGTGCTGAATGTCTCTACCCGGTGGCTCTTAAGGCTGACAGGGATTCGCTATACCGGTAGCCAAGGCTGGTACAGTCACGTAACGCCTGAGGAACTCCAGCTCATTATCCGCACCTCAACCGAATCGCTGGGGCTAGAAGAAGAAGAACGCGAGCTGCTAAATAATGTGTTTGAATTTCGGGATGTCACAGCTGGCGAGGCTATGACACCCCGCACCCAAATTACCGCACTGCCTAAAATGGCAACCTTGCAGCAGGTGCTCGATACGATCGCCGCAACCGGCCATTCACAATTTCCAGTCGTTGATGAGTCGCTTGACGATGTTGCAGGCATCCTCTCCCTCAAGGATCTGGTCGAACCCCTAGCTCATCACATGGCGACTGCTGATAGCAACATCGACACCTGGATTCGCCCAGCTCGCTTTGTGCCGGAATACACACAGCTCCACGATCTCCTGCAAATTATGCAGAAATCGGGCAAGTCGATGGTGATGGTGGTGGATGAATTTGGCGGCACGGCAGGCTTGGTGACCCTGGCCGATGTGACGTCCGAAATTATCGGCGGCAGCTACGAACCCGAAGAAGATGCCGAAGTGTTGGTCAGTATGCTGGACGAGCAATCGTACCGCGTGAAAGCCCAAAGCCAAATTGAAGAAATCAACGAACTACTCGGGGTAGAACTACCTATGGAGGAGGATTACCAGACCCTAGCGGGATTTCTAATTCATCGGCTACAAAAGATTCCGGCGATTGGTGATAGTGTCTCTTACAACGGGATTGAGTGGACGGTAACTGCAGTCGATGGTCCTAAGGTGTTGGAAGTGCAGGCAAAGCGATCGCTACAGCCGTAGTCCACATATATCTTGACCCCAACCAGATCGCCGGTTTTTAACTCAGGAAAAACTCCTGTTGCCCAATCAGATGGGGGTTAGCTGCTAACACTGCATTACAGCAAGTTCGTTGGCTTACTGAGGCCGTATTTCCTATTCGCAACGGCTGCACCCAAAAGATCAACATTAGTACCCGCTGACAGTGCCACCCAAAGGTGATATTCAGGGCGCATTGCTTGGGAAACAGTTACGACCACATCACAGTCCTTAGCCAGCTCACAGCCTTTCTCATAGGCAATCGCCCGATTGGTTTCAGAAAAGCTGTCTAACAAGGCGTACAACCGTCCGCGCACAGCCATGCCTGAACGTACCTGCCCTTCCCAGTAGTAGTTGAAAGGACGAATCTGATTCTCAGGTAATAAAGTTGGCAAGCTCATGAATCACCTGCTGAAGATAAATAAATTTTTGTAGAAGCGTTTCAGCAACCCCAACAGCAATTTGCCTAGAAAAGATTCTATATTGAGAAGCTTCCCAAAGATATCTGCTAACGAGAGACTCTCTAATACGATGTTTCTAGAACTGGTAGAGTGCCCTACAGCTTCAGTAAAGTACCTAGAAGGACCTCAAACCCAAAGATCTTGGGAACCGTTGCAATTACTCGACATGCAGGCTGACTACAGGGAAGTCATAACCGTGGTCAGTGCCTGAGCATTGACAATCACTGAGTTTTAAGGCTTTGGAAACAACGCATAGGTGGACGTATAACACTAGAGTTATTCATCCCGTCAGGGTAAGGCAAATAAAAATCTTAGGTAATTTCACCCAAATCTTACCGGCTCTAAGTGCTTTCTTGCTGCCGCTCTTTTACTAAAGTAATCATAAAAGCGATATCTTTCTAGTCCGCACTATTTATAAACTTTGTCAATATATTTCATGAACAATTTAAACCTCTACTGACAGGAAATAAACAATTCGTGTTGATATGAGGCCGGATTCAGCTTACTTCCTCACTCTCCCATTCCCTTGTTCCCCACAACTCTTTCCACACTCAACTCCCGATACCCCGTTTGAGCATCATACGTGCGCCGGAAGACGGCCCCCGAAAGCGATCCGACGATAATTTCGGCAGTGGTGTAGATGAGACACCCCGGCATCACATGACCGCCGAGGGTTTGTCCATGCGGGTCGGCGATCGCCCCGTGCAGATGTAGCCCTTCCAGCGAAAGCGTACCGACGAGGGAAACAATCTCGAAGCGGCCAGTCAAGACGGGGGCGGTCGCTTGGTTGGCAAATCGGAGGCTAGCCTGCTGCAGACTGCCAACTGCGGTAATAATGCAGCCGGCGGCGATTGCATGGTCTTGAGTGAACGCTTGCAGGCTATTTTTCAAGTCTTCCCCCGGCGATAACCGGAGGACATAGGTGGCTAAGCCAGTTGACGCCAGAGGGCAGGCCATCATATGAAATTCTGAGGGTTAATAAAAACAGCAGGCTTAACGAGCCTTCGACCCGCTAGCCGGATTAGATTCAGGATAAACGAGGCGATCAAAATGGTGTTGGGGACGGTTGTAGTTCAAAGCCTATGGGGTATGGGCTCGATTGTATTGGTTGAGTTAGTGCGGGATGTGTACCACATTGCAAGTCATATTTGGTCACCGCTGCAAACGCTGCACAACTGGCATCATCGGGCTTACAAGCGAGATTTCACGCCGGTCAGTGCAGAGCTATACGCCAAAGCACAGCTCTATAACGATGTGCCGGAAGCTTTGATAATGATGGCGGCGATCGCGGCGATCGCTCTAGCTGCGGGCATGCCTGGGCTTTGGATCGGCTTTGTGTATGCGGTTGGATTTTTGGGGGCGGCGCTGGCGCGATCGCAGGGCTGGCTAGATATTACGGATATGACTCATGAACCGGGTCCTTTGACTCAAGTTCCGAGCCTCTGGAGGGTTAACCGGAGCTACCATTGGAAACATCACTTCGATAATGTCAACGCCTACTATGGTGGGTCTTTCACCTTTTTGGATAAGCTCTTGGGAACGGCACTTTCGTTAAAAAATAAGACGGTTGCGGTGACCGGAGCCTCTGGTACGATGGGGCGCGCCCTCATGGATGAGCTGATGCGCCAGGGAGCTAAGCCAATTGCGCTGACAACGTCGTCGCCAGCCGATTTCCCCGAAGCCGTTCGGGTTCTTCCTTGGCAAGTCGGGCAGGAGGCAGTGCTGCAGGAATCACTGCGCAAGGTCGATATCCTAATCATCAATCACGGCATCAATGTTCACGGCGATCGCAGTCCGGCAGCTATTGAGCGATCGCTGCAGGTTAATGCACTCTCAGCTCTAGCGCTGATGGATACGTTTATCGCCACGGTCAAGCCCCCTACCGGATCGGCGACGAAGGAAATTTGGGTAAATACGTCAGAGGCCGAAGTCGGTCCGGCCTTTAGCCCCCTCTACGAACTGTCCAAGCGCCTCATTGGCGACCTGACGACACTGAAGCGTCAAGGAGCGCCCTGCGTAATTCGTAAAATTATCTTGGGTCCGTTCAAGAGCAATCTCAACCCGATTGGGGTGATGTCGGCACAGCGGGTCGCTAAGGCCGTCGTGCGCCTTGCCAAACGCGATGTTCGCAACATCATCGTCACTATCAATCCGCTCACCTATCTGGCGTTTCCTATCAAGGAGACGTTACAGGGCTGGTATTTTCGGCTGTTCTCGCGATCGGGTTCGACTTCGTGATCGAGAAGAACGTTAAGACTCCTTGAGAGTTTTTAGTAGGCTTCATTTCGCTGGCTTATTCTCCTATTAACTGACGACGTCAGATTATCGCAAATGCCCTGAAATCTGGCAGCGATAGCATTGAACTTGGATCTCATGGATCTAAGCCTAGAAAGCGTTATCTCTTTGAAAATGATCGAGTAGCATAGTCTGAATTTAGAACATGGATAATTCGCAAGAAAGAAAGGCACCAAAGCAGAAAACAGATAAAAATATCTTGTCTAGATTCAACACATTCAAATGTGGGTTTTGTACAGGGCTGTTGGTTGCGATCCTTGCCGCTGGCGGAATCGGCCATCTAATCTTGAATGTTTTCAAAATTGGCTCGGTCACGATTGCTGACAGAAGTTTCGGAGAAGTAGCCTCACCTGACTCGACTGTAGATGAAACTATTGCTGAAGCAGGTGATGAGAGCACTATTGAGCAAAGTGCCGCCGAAGTGAACGACTCAGAAGATACAAATCAGATTGTTGGAGAAGGTACTATTCAAGAGGGAGAAAATAATAGTTCAGTTGAGTCTGGCGATACGCTTACCGATGGTTCTATAACGGGGGAGACA
>JBCBJE010000284.1:0-6703 GCA_038523735.1 Cyanobacteria bacterium J06626_18
AGATATTGCCGCCAGCAATATCTTCGTCAGCCTCACAGGTAAAGGGAATCGCTAAGCTAAGAGCACCCTCCGCTTGTTCAACGCCCTCAGAATCGGGCTGAAAGTTGCAGCTAATGGGTAAATTGCCCTGCCCAGTTGCCTCGATGGGTTCTTCCGGCTCTTCCGGCTCAAAACACAAGGGTTCTAGGTCGATCAAGCGGCCATCGCGCTCAACCATGTAGCAGTAGAAGTCGGTCGTGGGTGTTTCAGCCGCGAAGCAGGGGACAGCAGCACCTAAAATGAGGCTCATGGCGATCGCAGATTTCATATTGAATGGCTCCCTAACTGTCATCTGGACATCATTAACTTTCTGGGTGTCAGCACCACAAATCAAGACTAAATAGCCAGAATAAAGGCACCAACGCAAATATCTATAAGCTCAGAACACAGCGATTCATAGAATCAGAAAACCAAGTGCACACTGTAAAATCCGAAGAATTGACAGGCACTTAGGAAGCTTAAAAACCCTGTAGAGACGCGATCTCCGTAAAAACGCAGTATATCCCGCACATATGACGGCAAAGCAAGAGTATATTCTCGCAGGCTACTGTTTTCAAAATGCTACAGACCAACTAGATAATTCCTTGCAAACGTCAGGAATCCATTAAATTTGTGTCTAGGCGATCGCGATATAAGCCGATAATTTTTTCAACGACGGTATCAATTGAAAGGCCATCCGTATTGAGTTCAACCGCATCTTTAGCACGTCGTAGCGGGGCAACCCGGCGCGTACTATCTTTGTAGTCGCGCTCATCAATTGCCCTCTGCAAAGCTTCTAAACTTATTGCAGGTTGATTTTGAGCCGCGAGGTCACGTTGACGGCGAAGCGCCCGTTCCTGCACCGATGCCGTCAAGAAAATCTTCAGCTCTGCAAAAGGAAAGACCTGAGTACCGATATCGCGGCCTTCCATAGCCACGCCGCCATTTGCACCATAGGCCTGCTGCTGCTGTAATAGCACCTGACGCACCATCGGCTGAGCCGCCACAGTAGAGACTTGCGCTGTTACTTCTGCCCCCCGAATCACTCGGGTCACTTCTTGGTCGTTGACCCACACGCGTGTCAGCCCCTCCACTTGCCCTGTCTCTGGATTAGAAGCAAGGTGGATACAGCACTTAGGCAGCACTTCTGCCACTGCTACTTCATCTTGAGGGTCAACTCCCAGCTGCAGTACTTGCCAGGTAACCGCTCGATACATCGCACCACTGTCGAGATATAGCAGATTCAATTTATCGGCCACAATGCGGGTGACGGTCGATTTACCCGCTCCTGCAGGTCCGTCTATAGCAATGATGGGACGTCGCGATCGCAACAGCATATTGTCAATGAGCCGGGTTTTCCCTAAGTAAACAGCGATCGCTAACAGTGCGACCGTGTCAATTTTCTCTAGCGGCTGCATCGTTTCAGGATGAACCAGCTCAACATACTGCACGCGCAAACCGGGCACTTGCGCCAAAAACTGCTCCACAGAATCGGTCAGGTTGACGGCTAGCCGTTCGCCTGCCTCAAACGCCACCTTGGCCTTTTGCAGACTCTGATACAGCATCACCGCCTGCTGCCGTTCTAAAACCGCGAGGTACCGATTACGAGAGCTGTAGGCCAAGCCATCAGGTTCCCTAACAATCGGGCAACCAACAACTTCAATCGGAAAGTTTAAGTCGGCCACCATGCGCTTGAGGACGGCAAGCTGCTGAGCATCTTTACGCCCAAAATAAGCCCGATTGGGCTGAACCAAATTGAGCAGTTTGGTCACGACTGTTGTGACCCCTGGAAAATGTTCAGGTCGATGAGGACCACAGAGGTGACTCATAAACCCTGCTGGCGGAATCACCTGAGTCAGCTGCATGAAGTCGGGCAGCGTCTGTCCGTATAGAACTTCCGGTGAGGGACAAAACACGGCATCTACCCCTGCAGCCCGGCAAAGCTCCAAATCTTGCGCTAAGGTCTGGGGATAGTTGTCTAAATCCTCACTCGGCCCAAACTGCAGCGGATTCACAAAAACACTCACCACTACCCGCTCATTCTCACGTCGGGCGCGGTCAACCAAGCTCATATGACCGGGATGCAACGCTCCCATAGTTGGCACTAACCCCACAGATGCGATCGCGGGATAATCATCGGCAGAAGGCTGCCGCCAAATTGCCAGACAGCATCTTAATCCTTCAATCGTCTTGAGGACTTTCACCAATCTTCACCCCTGCGTGTCGCTGGTTTGTCATGCCCTATTGCCCAGTGGACGAATTTCAGAAATCACTCCTCCCAGTATCGCTAACCCTGGCCAAGACCCCGAACACTCCCCATTGCTGAACAGCATTGCCTCAAAAGGCCTCTGGGCAATATTCCGATATGCTCAGGCCAGCAATATTTGTTTACATTTTGAGCCACAAGTTTTATAGACTACCAGACTCTGATACTTGGGAGGGAGAGGGAGAGGGGGAGACACGGAGAGAGGGAGAGGGGCAGTGGGTAATGGAAATTCGGAACTCGGAAGTGGTTGGGTAATGAGGAAATAACGATCGGGGGAGCATAGAGCGGAGAGAACTCAAAACTCTCACCACCAACCATCAATTAAGAACCAAGAAACAACTCAAAACGCTTCCTTCGCCGCTCCTACTTGATCACTCTTCTATCCATTCACCCTACTCCCCTTCCACTCACTAGCCATGGGTCAGCCGATTCAAATATCGCTCGATCAACAACATGGCTACGATGTCATCAATGGGAGCGTTAGGTTGACGTAAGCCTTGGGGAAGCAGACGCTGAAGACCACGGGGAGGATGGAGTTGCCAGTAGCGATCGCGCGCTTCAAGGGAGGAGTAGCGCTCGTCTATCATCACGATGCGAGGCAAGTTCTTTACATCGGCTAGCTGCGCTTTCCAGGTTTTGGCTGTCGTCTGGTCGCCCATCACAATGAGCGAGACGGGATATTCATGATGTAGTGTTTCGATAGTATCTAGAGCAGTGTTCGATGATACAACCGATCGATGATAAAGCGTCCGGTCTAAACCCATCACTGCCAGGCCGCACTTTTGACGCCCTGGATCAAATCCCAGAATTACAGGTTGAGAAACAGTATCAGTGGTTGAAGTCACAGAATCCTTGTCGTAACAAAGCAGGCGATCGCCACTGAGGACATCTTATCGGGTTGAGGCAAGGCGAGAGTAGGGAACAAGCAGCAGGGAATAGGCAACAGGAAACAGGTGAGTAGATTTAGCTATTTACACATTGGGACAGACTGGGTATGTGCTGAGAATCTGTCTTCAAAATTGCAGCAAGAGGAAATCGGGCAGTCCAGCACGCCTTCGCTTCAGATGTGGGCAACACCCCAGCTGTAGATTTATTTGTTCGACCGTTGTGACTGACCAACTCTTCTTTACTTAAACTAGCTTTCACGATTTCAAAAGCAGAAAATAACGGAGTGGCATTTTCTGCTGACTGTGAGTAAACTGAGGCGTCCGTTCCAACCACATTGGGGTGACATTGGCAAAGATTGGAGCGCGCTTTGTAGACAGCCAACATTATGTATCCCGCTGCCGGAAACACTTGTCAAATCTTTAGTTTTTTAGTACGTTTGTTTTAACTATCAAGATGCCGACCAGTGCATATTAAGCGCGTAGAACTGTCTCACTTCAAGTCGTTTGGCGGTACGACAGCGGTACCCCTGCTGCCGGGTTTTACAGTCATTTCAGGGCCAAACGGATCGGGTAAGTCAAATATTCTCGACGCACTTCTGTTCGCTCTCGGTTTGGCAAGTTCTAAGGGAATGCGCGCTGATCGCTTGCCTGATCTCGTCAATCAGAATCACATTGGACGGCGTTCTACCGCTGAAGCAATTGTTACCGTCACATTTGATATCAGCGATGTTCCCCCAGAACTTTTGATTCAGGATGCTGAGGCTGACGAAGCAACGTCTGATGTTGATCAGGACGCTGTCGATGTCCTTGAATCAGCGATAGGGGGCGCCGAGCCAGTTCCAGAGCCGGCAGCTAATGGCGCGATTACCGATCGCAAAGTAGTTCCTTTGCCGACAGCTCCTCGCGATTGGAGCGTAACGCGGCGGCTGCGGGTCACCAATCAGGGTACCTACACGTCAAACTACTACATCAACGGCGAAGCCTGTACTCTCACCGAGCTACATGAACAGCTACAGCGGTTTCGGGTCTATCCAGAAGGCTACAACGTCGTACTGCAGGGCGATGTCACCAGCATCATTTCTATGAATGCCCGTGAGCGGCGGGAGATCATTGACGAGCTAGCAGGGGTAGCTTCCTTTGACCGCAAGATTGAGCAAGCGCTAGGCAAACTGGAAATTGTACGGGAGCGTGAAGAGCGCTTTCGGGTTGTCGAGCGGGAACTGATTGATCAACGCGATCGCCTAGCTCAAGATCGCCTCAAAGCAGAGAAATACCAGCGTCTGAAAGCAGAGTTACACACCCGTGTTCAGTGGGAGGCTGTTCTGCTGTGGCGAGCCCAGCAGCGTCAAGTGGAGGCGATGCGTCGGCACATTCAGGCCGACGGTGAAGCTGCCGAGACTTTAGCGACGCAGATCCAGCAACTTACTGAAACGCTCCAGGCTACCAATGAGGAGTTGGCAACGCTGAATGCCAAAGTCAAGGCGCTTGGCGAAGACGAACACATTGCGCTGCAGTCGCAGCTGGCCACCCAAGAGGCCGAACTGCGTCAGCTACAACGCCAGCAGCAAGCGCTTGTAACTGAGAGTCAGACTACCGCTAGCAAGCTCAGAGAAACCCAAATTGCTTGGCAAGAACAGCAGCAGACACTAGCGCGCATCACCGAAGAACTACAGATTCTGCAGCAGGGGGAACTGGTAACGCTGCGGCATGAGTGTGAAGCTACTCAGGTCGCCCTGACCGCTAAACGCGAAGCAACGAGTGCGATCGCGAGTGCCTCCCAAGCCTGGGTAGAAGAACAAACCCAGCGGAGACGGCAGATTGAGGCATTACTAAACACCCTGGAGCCGCAGCGCTCCGAACAAGTACGACTGCAGGAGCGCGTCAGTCAACTGACCCAGCAAATTGCCGAACAATCCACTGCGGTGCGTGACCTAACTCAACAGATTGAGAGTTCTGATAACAGTGTGAGTGAGCCAGTAGATTCACCTCAACAATCAGAAACCGCGATCCAGCGACTGGCCCAGGCCCTTACCGATGCCGAACAAGAGTTACAGGTACAGCGTGAAACGCAGGAACGCCTACTTCGAGAACAGCGCAACAAGCAGCGTGAACTGGATAAACTAGAAGCTCAGACGCAGGCCATGCAAGAGAGCCAAGGAACTCAGGCCACTCGCGTATTGATTGACAGCGGCTTACCGGGAATCTGCGGTCTAGTTGCGGAATTGGGGCGGGTTGATCCGAAGTTTCAACTTGCCTTGGAAATTGCGGCCGGCGGTCGTTTAGGATACCTCGTTGTTGAGGACGATCGCGTCGCGGCTGAAGGCATAGCCCTCCTCAAACAGCGACGGGCGGGGCGCGCAACATTTTTGCCGCTAAATGCCATTCGGGTCCCTAAATTCACTCGCATTCCGGACTGGAAACGCCCCGATGGCTTAGTGAACTATGCAGTTGATTTAATTGACTGCGATCAGCGATATCAGCGCGTGTTTGAATTTGTGTTTGGCGGCACAGCCGTTTTTGAAACGCTAGCAGCCGCGCGATCGCACTTGGGCCAGTTGCGGATGGTGACGCTGGATGGCGAACTACTGGAAACGAGTGGCGCCATGACGGGTGGCAGTATTGGCAAACGCCAAGGAAGACTACACTTCGGTACGGTCGAAGCCGGTGAGTCGGAGGAAGCGACCGCCCTGCGGCAACGACTCGCCGAAATCGACCATATCCTCGCCCGCTGCTTGCAGCGGATTGATGCTGCTGCTACGGCTGTAAAAGGTGCATCAGAAGCTTTGACAGAAGCCCGCCAGCGGCATCGCGAACAGCAGATTCAGGCCGAGCAGACCCAGAAACAGCTACGCCAACTGCAGCAGCAGCGCGCCCAAGGCGAAAATCGTCTGGCGCAGTATCAGCAAGAACTAACCACAGCTCAGAGTCGTTTGGCAGCACTTGCTCAACAGCTGCCAGCCCAGGAAGCCGAGTTACAGGCAGAGCGGGAAGCCCTGGAAACCTTAGAACAGTCACAAACCCACAGTGAATGGCAGGCCGCCCAAGCTGAAGTGAGTGCCCTAGAACAGCGCTTGAGCGATCGCCAGGCAGTCCTTCAGGCTGCCGAAAAACGCCGCCAAGATTTCCAGGCTCAGCAAGAGCGTATTGTCCTTACCAGCCAGCAACAACAACAGCAGATTGCCGATTATCAGCAGCAGCAGGCTCAGCAAGAGCAGCAGCGGCAGACTACGGCAGCCCAGGAAGCTGAGCTGAACGAACGCGTTGCCCAAACTCGACGCAGTCTCAGTGCCCTCGATGAAACCTTGGCCACAGAAAAAGGCAAGCGTGACCGGGTGGAATATCAGCTGCGGGAACAACAAAACCAGAAACAGCAGCTTGAATGGCAGCGGCAAAAAAGACTGGAAACTCGTCAGGAACGACACCAGCAATTAGCGGTGTTGGAAGCCGAACTTACGACTCAAGCGGCTGAATTACCCAATCCCCCACCTGAGATTCCTAATGATACAGATCTAGAAGCGGTCAAGAAGCAGAT
>JBCBJE010000285.1:0-6693 GCA_038523735.1 Cyanobacteria bacterium J06626_18
AACTCCTTGTACATAAACTCCTTGCTGGTTAGCGTTCATACTTATTTGATCAACAGAACTGAACTTATCCGCAGCATCTCTGATGGCAGACTGAGCATAGTCGTGAGAGTATTGACGGACTCCGGACGCTTACTAGCCAGTCTGCAATCAGAGATGCTGCGGATAAGTTCAGTTCTGTTGATCAAATAAGTATGAACGCTAACCAGCAAGGAGTTTATGTACAAGGAGTTTATGGAGGTGGCAACTATCGAGGCTATGACTGGGCAACGGGCAAGCTGAAATTCTCAGTTGAGGGGAAAGGATGGCTGCACGTTACGAATTCAAACTTACGTACACTAGCATTAGAGGAAGACGATTCCTTCATCTATCTTCGTGAGTATGCCCTTAATACAGGCAGGCTTCTCTCAACAAAGACAATTGCTAAGGCAATTGTTATGGATATTCCGGACGATTATGTCCGAGGTGCAGTGATAACTGACGAAGTCCTTTGCTTAATGACTTCTAGGCGAATAACATCGCGAACTGAACATCCTGAATTTGGCTTGTCTATCATCGATGCTGGAACGGGCAAGCCGCGCTGGGTTACTAAACATGAAAACTTCAGTTGGACACGAGACGGCTCTTTACCAAGCTGCACCTCCGAAGACGTTTTTGTGCTGGTCACGGAGGATGTTACAGGATTTGGCCCAGTCAGCGTGGTTAAATTCGCTGGCTCAGATGGTCGTATCGAATGGGATTGGGCACCTAGATTTACCCGAGTCAATGACTATACTTTTAGTATTGCTGGTCCAGAAAAGGGTAAGATTTTCCTTATCTCTAAAGTTCCCCGGTGGAGAAACTTACTTTTTTAATTCGCTAGGCTTCTGGGTTAAACTCATCGTCATAATCGCCCCTGACGATGGGTTAGTTAGTTGCACCATCTCATGACTGGCGGCCTCCACATAGCTCAGCTAGCTGTCCCGGCTTGTGAGCCAGCAACCGTTAAATCCAGCGGGCACAATCGGCGGGCGATTCACGGCAATCAAATGAACTTCTTGTTCACCATCCGAGCTAAGCTGTTTACGATCGCTCCCTTCGCCGCCGTACGAAGGAGGTTTCCAACTCGCATTTGACAAACCGACGGTGCATGCGCTCAACCGTAGCGATCCTCGGCATCCAGAGCTGTCGCTATCTTTTGGTCAAGCCAACTACCGTCTGGCTGATTGCGATCAGCTTTCGGTCAGATACAGGCTTGTGTGATTTGGTCAGCCGCACAACGTCCGGTCGTGGTGAACTGCTCCGAATAGGCTTGTTCCTCAGCACTCAAATCAACGATATATTTCTTGACTATGATGAATAGTAGTAGCGTCCTTACTACTCTGACTACCCATCAACCCATAGCTGACTCACTATTAGCATCATGTGGCATTGCTGTGGTGGATTGATGAAGGTTGCATTGAGATTACCCAAAAGTCTAGGAAAGCTGGTGCATTTCTGCGACAGTTATGAATATTCTGGAGCGCTGCCTGTACAGCGTCATGAGTGACTCGTCCAATCATTTGTTGACGGGGGTCGTAAGTAAAGATTCTCCGTGCCTGAGACTGTCTTATGCTTCTTGACGTCTCTACTTAAAGTTATTCATTTTTGGCTAGGGAGTGATCGTCATGCGTCTGTGGCTTCTGATTCTTGGCTTTTTTGTCGCGATCGCGCTCTCATACCCATCATCGGCCCCTCTAAACCAAACCTCAGAGCCCACCATCGGCCCCGCAGTCCTGGTTGCTTCCTCCCAAGAAGCTCCAGCGATCACGACCGTTGCCCCATCAACGCCCAAAGAGACGATCCGGTGGTCAGAGCAATTTGCCGACACCACTGCTGATACCGAAATCTCAATTCCCGCTAACCTGAGCGTTCGGGTCGATGTGCCATCGATTCAGGCAAAATCAATCACTGTCGAGGGAGAGCTGTTATTCTCTGACACCCAGGATGTTGAGGTTGCAACTGATTGGCTTCAGGTTGTGGGGCCGCAAGCGCTGCTGCAGGCAGGAACCGAAGATCAGCCCTTTACGCACAATTTGACCCTTACCTTGCAGGATCCCCGGCGATCGCGGCACCGCCATGGGGAATCCCCCAAGAGCTTTATTGACGGGCACGAGCGTCAGGACGACACCGCCCAAGACTACAAAGGGCTGGTCGTCAAATCGGGAGCACGCCTCGATCTCCACGGCATTAGCCGTGAGAAAGTAGCCTGGACTCAACTCGCCCAAGGCGCGGACGCGCAGCCAGGGGATACCACCCTCCAATTGGCGACACCGGTTAATTGGGTGACAGGCGATCGCATCGTGATTGCCCCCAGCGGATTTGACCCCTATGAAGATGAAGCCGTCACCCTTACCTCAGTCAGCTCTGACGGTAAAACAGTTACCTTTACCCCGCCTCTGGAACATCGTCATGTGGCGATCGTCGAACAGCACGAAAACGCCCTCGGTGAACCAGTCGAATTAGATATGCGGGCTGAAGTCGGCTTACTATCGCGCAACATCACTATCCAAGGAGATGAGGCATCGGATGAGTTTCGGTACGGCGCTCATGCCATGTTCCTTTATTCCCAAGGCATCCATATCGAAGGGACGCGCTTTTACCGGTGTGGTCAGCAGGCGAATCAAAGCCGCTATTGCATCCACTGGCACCGCATGATTAGAGACATCAAAGGCGATTATCTGCATTACAAAGCGATGACACAGCTAGGGCGATCGCTCAACGAAAAAGAGGTTGAATTCGTCTCAAGTGATGCCTACTACCGAAAATTCAGCTCCAACGCGAGTAAATCCAACTCACCCAGCTTCCTGCATCATCACATCACCGGCAACGAAGCTGTTCAAGATGAAGAATTTGCTTTTCAGAAACACATCAACAGCGTAAGCAGGCCGGATGAAGCCTTCACAATGCCAGCTCTAGTAGACGCCTTTGCAGCTGAAATGGGGCGGGAACCGAATGCCGCCGAGCAACGCACCTTGGAGGTGATTTCACTCCTTCCCAACGAACCTGAGCGGGCTCGCGTCATTGCCACAAACCATGACTACATCCGTAATTCGAGCATTGAACACTCCTACCAGCGCTGCGTTAATGTGCATGGCAGCAAGTACGTCACTGTGGATAACACCATCTGCTACGACGTCCGCAATCATGGCATTGCCATGGCTGAGGATGGTAACGAGATGCGCAACCAGTACACCCATAACCTGGTTGTTCGCGTAACCGCTCCTGACAAGTACAAGGCTGAGAATGCTTTCGCCGCCGACAGTCACGGGGGCGGTCAGGAGGAAGAAACTGCAGCCTGCTTCTGGGGCGAGAGCTACTTCAACCAGATGGTGGGCAATCACTGCGCTGGCGTCGAAGGTGGGGGAGGATTTCACCTCAGTCAACGGTTCGGGGGCGTGCAGCACCACAACGGCAACGATTTCTGCTTCGCCTATGACACCTTCAACCGCGAGGGGCTAAGCAACAATAGTGGGTTTCCCACGGTCTATGAGGGCGATAACTGTACGCCAGGATTGCAAGAAAGCCTGGAAACGGCAGCGCAAGAACTCGGCTTAGACCCCAAATCAAATCACAACCGAGTCACCGCCGGTATCTTCAAGGGCATTGTCGAACTCCCCTACGATGCTTTCGAGTTCCGCGATAATGTGGCTCACTCGATCTCAGTGTTGCGAACCCGGAAAGCTTCCGACGATCGCATCTATAAGCCAGCCGCCGCCATGACGGGATTTGCCCTCTTTGCCCGCGGCAGTTCTTCCGGTTCCGGTGGCAAGGCAAGCCTCGAACTTAACAAGCAGCTAGCGCATCCGTTTACCTTTGAAGACTTTACGGCTTATAAGCTAGCGGGTGGCGGTCTTTGGGTCGAAACAGGAGCCACGGTGAAAAACCTTCTGCTTTCTGACTTTGCCCTGGGTTACGTCCCTATTGGCTCCAATGACCTCGATAACGCCGTGTTCATCGGCGAAAGCTCCAATACTGTTCAGCGACATCCTGAAGACACGCGCCAAATGGCCGAAGAAGCAGATATTAAAGTCACTGGCATCCTTAGACGAAAAGCCTCTGAAATTACTGCAATCCATCTGCAAAACGTCGCCATTGGTGGCATTTCTAATCCTCAAATGATGCTCTCTAACTACTCGAATGTCCTCATCAAAAATGTTGAGAATGCGATTAGGCTGACGAATACGAAGATTCTTGCTGACGAGTCAGATGATGAACCTCTTTACAGTGGTGAAATTGGGTTTGCCAATATCGACATTGTGGGAGACATTCCTGGAATCCTGGAAAGCCTGGACTATTGCATTCGAGATATTGACGGTAGCCTTACGGGTACACCTAATACGCTCGTCAATCAACTTCCCTCTACCGTGAAGAATCGCAAGAAAACGTTTTCTACGACCTGCACAAAACCTTAGGCTATGACTTGTAGTCAATTTTAGCGAGGATGGTCTTTACCGCATCGACCATAACATCGGGCTGATCGGTCCAGACAAAGTGACCACTTTTACTGGCCTCAACCTGAACACAATCAGTCGAGAGTTTGCACAATTCAACATGCATTTTGTCACGTAAGCGATTAGCACCGCCTAGCGGGATAAAGAGGGTCCAAAAGGAAGGTTTGAAAAACGAAGCCGCTTTAATGCTCACAATCGGTAATGTGCCCAAATCCTTAGCCTCACTGACTTGACGCGCACTGGCTTTCAGATTCACCATTTCACGGCTCATCGTAATCCAGTGTTTGGGGCGACAGAACGATCGCTTCACCCAAGCACGAGAAAGCTTGGAAAACTGACGTAACTCTGGCTTCAACAACTCAAAGACGCGACACACGTTCAGCAGCCGAATAATCCCCAAGATAGAGCCTGCGATCGACATCCAAAAGCCAGAGATGAAAAAGAGCTTAAGCGCCTTCAGTGAGAAAGGCATCTTCAACATTCCGGCTTCGTGCAACCCATCGGTGAGCACCATGCCGATAACTTTTTCAGGAAACAGATGAGCATAGAGCCGCACATTATAGGTACCGAACGAATCACCGACTAGCAAATAGGGTGGCTCGATCGCGGCAGCAGTCAGTAGCGCATCCAACTCCATTGCAATGTGATGGCTCGTACGGGGACTGGAACTATGGTCACTCCAGCCATAACCAGCGCGATCGTAAATACAAACGCGGCTGAGTTTCGCCAGTTCATCAATTAGAAAATAGCCTTCGATACCACCCAGGCTATGATCCAAAACAATCGTCGGACACCCTTCACCTTTGGTGTAGAGATGGAGTCGATGGTTACCAATATTGATTAGCTGACCGGGGGGAGGTTGGCGATCTTCGAGAAGAGCCGCGATCGCTTGATAAAGCGTTGTCGCGATTAACAGTAAAACTCTAATCGGCATTTTCCCAGTGAGTTGATACATCTAAGTTGATACGTCTAATCGAAGCGGATTGAGTATACCTGAGAATACACAGTATCTTCGCCCCTAGCTTGCTCAAGAAAGCGGATATCTAGACCCGGCAGTGCGGTGCGATAGAGAGCAGTCCAAAGCGTGCCACCGATGATCGATCCATCCTCGTCTAGGACGCTCATCCGTACCGCCTCGGCAGCATTCCACAGCCTCTGATCGTCATCCAAATCTTGGGGAAGATGAGCCTCTAAAGTAGCCAACCGCTGTTTCGACTCCTCCTCATGCCCTTCTTCCGGTATGGCACGATGCAGTGACGAAAGGTAGTGATTGGTACAGAGGAGCGGCTGCAAATTTTCTCGCCGCACGATACCGCCCCCTGACGTCTCGCTCCATTCCAGCACGGCAGCATTGCCGCTACGATCGCCGACGATGTAGTGGCATGGGATAAGAACCGTTTGTTTCGGCATTTCAGAAAAGAGTGCAATCGCCTCCTCGACAGTCGCACAGCTTTCAAGCAAAATACGAGGGACAGTGATTTCGTCAAAGGCGTCAAAGCGAGGCTCCATAACCTGCGTCGCCCCATTCCTCACAGCGAGAAGGGCAACACAAAAACCGCGATCGTTGATGCCATCAAAAACACTCGTGAAGAGATCCGTCGCAACTACGGCAATACTGCGAAAACCTGCCTCCGGTTCAATCGTCATCAGGTAGACCGGATCGATCATCGGTCTTGCTTCGGAAGCGACAGCCCCCAAAAGCTCAGGAAATGAGCGCAGCGTAAAATCAAAGTTTCGGACCAGAAAACCCCCGTTTTTTTCACCCAGAAAGGCAGCGGAGCAGGCAAAGAGCGGAGGTTCTTGAACCAGCGGCAGCGAATAAGGATATAAGGCTTGGCGATCGCGACCAAAGTAATTAGCAACCCCAGCAGCCCTATCGACAAGTGTGGGGCAGTAGCGCGATAACAGCATCTGCTGCGCCTGCAGATCAGCCTTGGGAATTGGGTTTGTAGTCAGGTCCACGTCATGGTGCTCTTGCGCAACTCGCGCCAGATCTTGGCCGATTTCAATCTGGGTACCCCGCAATCTCAGGGTGAAAAGATCGAAGGGGCTTTCAGGGTAAGACTGGTGTTGAGTCAACTCCGCTATCATCGAACCTGCCTCGAAATTGACAATGAAGGTGAAATTCCTACAGCGCTATGCCCATTGAAAATCGAACGCTCCACAATAGGTCATTTGGGACGTGGAAGCTAACATCACGCTGCGGTCATGGAGCGCATTGGGG
>JBCBJE010000286.1:0-6686 GCA_038523735.1 Cyanobacteria bacterium J06626_18
AGAAACGGCGAATGCATCAGCGTCATGACGCGCAAACGCACGATTCCGTAATAGGTTGTGTGCCTAGATCCCAGGGTTCTGCTGGTTTGGCCTTTGATGGTGCAGTATGGGCCAAGAACCCTGGGATCTGGACATGAGACTCACTGCCAGATGTAGATGAGGATGAACAGGATAATCCAGATGACATCGACGAAGTGCCAGAACAGGGATGTGGCAGCAACGCCGAATTCGCCGCCGTCATAGTTGCCAGGAATGAACGATCGCCCCAGCATGATCCCTTGCAGCAACACCCCCGTCAGTACGTGCAGTCCATGGAAACCGGTGAGCAGATAGAACGTACCGCCGAATACGCCATCGGTGAACCCAAACTCTAGGCTACGCCACTCCACCGCCTGCCCATACAGAAAGTAGCTGCCCATGGCCATCGTCAGCAGCCAAAACGCACGAAAACCCCACAGATTTTCCTTGTGTAAGTAGCGTTCCGCGAAGTAAATCACAAAGCTGCTGGATACCAGCACCACGGTATTGATGGCGGGTTCGCGGATCTCTAGCCCTTCCACTCCAGCCGGTAGCCAGTCGGCGATCGACGTTTTGTAGACGATGTAGCCCGCAAAAAAGCTGAGGAAAATCACGCTTTCCGACAGCAGGAAGACCAGGAAGCCAAACATGCTGTTGCCCGCTTCGTCGTGCTCGTGGACGGCGTGATCCGCTTGCAGGCTAGGGACGACTTGGGCGTTGACTGAGGCGTCGACGTTAGTTTGACTCATGAGCGACCTCTAGGGCATCAGGGTTGGCGACAAGGGGTTCTGACTTACCGTAGCCATAGGGCTCAGCAATCACAATCGGTAGCTCTTCAAAGTTCTCGTGGGTAGGGGGAGAAGACACCAGCCACTCCAGCCCGATCGCCCGCCAGGGGTTATCGGGCGCTTTTTCGCCCTGAACCCAAGAGCCAATCATGTTCAGAAGAAAGGGCAGCGTGGACATGCCTAGCAAGAACCCACCGATGCTAGCAATCACATTCCAATAAGCGAATTCAGGATCGTAGGAGGCAACGCGGCGCGGCATACCCATCAGTCCCAGCGGGTGCATCGGGAAGAAATTGAGGTTCGCCCCGATGAAGGTGAGAGCAAAGTGGAGTTTGCCCAGGCCCTCGTTGTACATACGGCCCGTCATCTTGGGGAACCAGTGATAGATCGCCGCATAGACCCCCATTACCGTGGCACCGTAAATCACATAGTGGAAATGACCCACCACGAAATAGGTATTGTTGACGTGAATATCCACCGGCACCGCCGCCAGCATGATGCCCGTAATGCCTGAGAACACAAACATAATCAGGCCGCCCATAGCGAACAGCATGGCGCTATTAAGCCGAATTTTGCCGCCCCAGGCCGTCGCCACCCAGGCAAAGACCTTAATCCCCGTCGGTACGGAAATCAGCATGGTGGAGAACATGAACAGCATCCGCATCCAGCCGGGGGTGCCGCTAGCGTACATGTGATGCACCCAGACCACCGCACTCAAGGCTGTAATCAGCAGCGACGAAATGGCGACGATTTTGTAGCCAAACAGGGGTTTCCGCGAGTAGACGGGAAACAGCTCCGAGAAGACACCAAAAATCGGCAGAATGATAACGTAAACTGCCGGGTGCGAATAGAACCAGAAGAAGTGCTGGTAGAGAATCGGGTCGCCCCCTCCAGCCGGGTCAAAGAAGCTGGTACCGGCACTCAAGTCAAACAGCAGCATGACGGCACCTGCTGTCAGCGCTGGCAAGCCAAAGAGCTGAATTATCTGGGCACTCATCACCGTCCAGACAAAGGCGGGCATGCGAAAAAAGCCCATACCAGGAGCTCGCATCCGGAAAATGGTAGTCACGAAGTTGACCGCTCCCAGAATGGAAGAGATGCCCGATAGCGCGACCGCCAACACCCAAAGAAATTGACCGTTTAGCAGAATACCCGCCGGATTTTGAGTACTCACGGGCGGATAGGACCACCAGCCAGACTGAGCCGGTCCTCCCGGCACTAGAAAGCTGGCCATCAAAATGACGCCAAACACTGGCACCATCCAGAAGGCCACTGCATTCAGCCTTGGAAATGCCATATCCTTGGCCCCAATCATGAGCGGCACAAGATAGTTTGACAGCCCCGACAGGACGGGAAAGGTCCACATAAAGAGCATGATCGTGCCATGCATAGTGAACATCGCGTTGTAGACGGTGCGATCGACCAAATCGGCATCCGGGGTAATCAGCTCGCCGCGCATAATCATGGCGAAGCCGCCGCCGATGAGAAAAAACACAAAGGCCGTGACAATGTACTGAATGCCAATCACCTTGTGGTCGGTGCTGAAACTAAAGAACCGTCGCCAGTTATTAGGATCACCTGGTAGCGGCTGTTCGCTTTTAGATGCGATTTCTTCGACAGAGGTAACCATGGGAATGTGTCCTTCATCTTGGCGATGAGATGGGGATATTAGTCTTCAGAAGCTTTGGGGCCAGGGTAATTGACTACTGGCGGTGGGGCTGGGGGAATCGACTTCCAGCCAGCGATCGCTGTTTTTCGAGAAGCCTGCTCGTATTCGTCGTAGGCTTGGTTGTAAGCGACTTGAGGGGGTTGTGCTGCTGCCATTTTCAGCCACCGCTGATAGGCTTCGGGCGACTCCACCACAACATTTGCCTGCATTGCGGCAAAGTAGGTGCCGCTATATTGCGAGTCGCGCAGTCGATAGATGCCCTCGCGGATAGGCGTCATCTCAAAATTGATGCGCTCGTTGGGCACGATATCTTGCTTGAGGCGAAAGGCGGGAATGTAGAGACCGTGTAAAACATCCTCTGATTGCAGAACCAACTGAACACGCTGATCTTTAGGCAGGTGCAGTTCGGTGCTGGAAACGTCATGTTTTGGATAGTGGAACTCCCAAGCCCACTGGCGTGAAAGCACCTCGATTTGCTCTACCGGTTCCGGGCGGCTGGCTCCGACCTCAACCGATTCAGGCCGCGTGGCTGCTGCCATGGCATGGTTATGCTCCATAGGGCCAATAATCGAAAGCCGGTCATAGATTTGGAAGCTGTAGGTGGCAATCCAGATTACCAGCACAAAGGGAATCGCTGTCCACACTACCTCAAGCGTGAGGTTGCCTTCGATGGGGGGGCCGTCGCTGGAATCGTACTTGCCCGCCCGTTGAAATAGGGCCGAGTAGATGAGCGTGCCACTGACGCCCAAAAAGATGAAGGCGGCGATCGTGACCAAAAAACTGAATAGCTTGTCAATTTCTATGGACTCAGCCGATGCCTGAGGTGGGAACCAGTTGTAGGCTTGCTGACCAATCCAGAAGCTAACTGCTCCCAAGACTGTTGCAATACCCACTAACGTAGCAATCGTGCGAATCTTGGTTGAATTCATTGCTGCAGAAATACGTTTGGATCTTCTCCGAGTCTGAGTAGGCGATCGGCACTAATATGGACGCCAAACTCAGCCCCAAGTTGCGCGCCTAGCGTGCCGTGGACGAACATCAGCGCAAAAATGCCGAGTCCAGCCGCGATATAGCCCCACTGTACCTGCCGGGCTCTATCCTGACGCCAAACAAACCGCTGAAAGCCTCGCCAGATAGCCATACCGACAATCAACAGCAGTAGTAAAACACCGCCGATACCATGCCAGAGCATCGTTTCTAATGCCTGTAATCCCCAGGCGCTTTTCACATCAGCGGGCGGCTGAGCCAGGATAACTTCGTAGAATCCGGCTGCCACGGTGAAGAAGGTGACGATCGCTGCCGCTACGATGTTATACCAACCGACATCAAAGAAGTTGGAGCGGGTGGCAGGAATCGCGAGGAGCTTGAAGACGGGCTTCTCCAGGGGATACAAAACACCAACAATATCGAAGGCGATCGCGACAATAAACAGCCCCAGCGTTAGGTGAACCAGGTTGGGGTGGATCGGAATCGCATAGGGCAGTCCATTGGCCCCCAACTGA
This sequence comes from Cyanobacteria bacterium J06626_18, assembly GCA_038523735.1. Lineage (GTDB taxonomy): Bacteria > Cyanobacteriota > Cyanobacteriia > Phormidesmidales > Phormidesmidaceae > SIO1E4. The sequence goes on from JBCBJE010000286.1 coordinate 3,978, forward strand.
TCGCCGATTTGGTTAACTAAGTCTGCGTTCATTTCAGCACTCCCTCACGCCCTGCCTCAACGACGGGCACCGTATGCAGTCCGTAGACCCAAACCAGCAAATCGCCTAGATAGATTTGCACCAGTACAATGCCCAGCAGCACGACTCCCATAGCTAAAAACGGCACCGGCAGCGATTTAGGATCGCGGGTCCGCAGGATGTAGCGCCAAGCCGTTACGGCTGCTAAGAGTCCCGATAGCGACCAGCCCAGTATCGTGTGCAGGTTGAGGGTAGAAGCAGCGGCAGTATAGGGGGTTGCCAATCCTGCTTCGACCTGACCAAAAATCACCGCAATGAAAATCGAGACGGTTGCGAACAGTAAGTTCCACCAACTGACCTCGTAGAGACGCGGGTTCTTGGCCAAGTAGCCGATAAAATCACACACCACCGCGAATAGAACCATCGCGATCACAAAATGCACCACGATGGGATGAATCGTATCGGGGTATGGCAAGTTGTGATCGTTCAGGGGAGGAAGGTAATTCCACATAGGGATATGAACGAATGTTTCGGTATGCCTTCACCCTAAACCATGTACTTGGTTGACAGCAATGCTTTTTGGCTACTGAAATTCCCCTTCCGTAAAGCTTTGTAGGCTTCACTACAGTTGTGAAGACTGTCTACTGAGGCGGGAGATTTTCCGGATCCAGACCGAGCGATCGCAGATACGCTGCCATCCGCTCAGCTCGCTGTTGTTCCGCCTCAACTCGCTGCTCTGCCGCCTCAGCTCGCTGCCGTTCAGCTTGAAGCTGCTGCTGCATCTGCCGCACTGTCTCATCCGATGTCGGATAAGGTTGCCCTTGAGCGTCATACCACAGCAGTATCTCTTGCTCAATGCCCCCCAGTGTTCGACGGGCACGACCAATGCCTAACCCCACTTCCGGCATCCAGTAGGGTTCACCAATTTGGAGGCGGTAGGTTCCGTTGTCGAACTTGTACACCTCAAAAGGCTGATGGCGGTCACGCTGCCAAAACTCAGGGTTGTAAACCACGTAGTACAGCACCCCCAGCTTGGCGTAGATATCACGCTTTTTGTCATATTCACCGCCGGGGCTGTGAGACACCATCTCCAGCGTCAGAATGGGAACCACGCCATTCTCTTCCCAGGTGGCATGGCTGGGCCGCGACTTGCCGCCTTTTTTGCGTTCTACACCTAAGCTTAGGAAGCCATCCGGCACCACAGGCACTCTAGGGTTGACCCCAGTGGTGTGGTAAATCGCCATATCGACTCCGAAGTACCAGTCCATGCGCTCAGCCCACAGGTTGATGAGCAGCAGCAGCAGCAGATTTGGCAGCAGATTCTGGTCTTCGTTATCCACAGGCGTATCGTCCGAGCAGGGCAGTTCCTCGGTGCTGGGCAAGATTTGATTAAGAGGCTGGGAAACCATAAGAGAGTGCTTCTGGCAGAGTGTCCTCTCATTCTAGAACTACAGCTCGTGAATTCGGTTTAGGTTGAGCACCGAGGATTCTTGGTTAAATCGCCACAATTTGTTTGTTGACTTTCACAATAATCCTCGGTTCTCTAGCGAGCGATCGCGGCCTGAATCCTGCCTTCATCCAAGCCATGGCCGATAAATACGAGCTGGGTTTTACGCGATTCTTGAGGCTGCCAGGGGCGATCGTAAAAGCGATCGAACCGTTGCCCGACTCCCTGCAGGACTAATCGCATTGCCTTGTTGGGGACAGCGACGAAGCCCTTGATACGGTAGATTTCCTGCTGTTGCACCAGTGTTTGCAGACGATCAATCAGGGTATTGGGGTCAAACATCTGCTCCAGCTCAACATAGACCGAATTAATGTCGTCATCGTGCTCGTGATCTTCCTCGGTATCGTGATGGCTGGGGCGGCTATCGAGGTTATCTTCCACCGCGGCATTGAAGCCGAGGAGCACATCAGGGCTGATTTCGCCTTGCTCACAGGGCACGACTTTGACGCCCGTGGGAAGCTGTTGCTGAAGCCAGTTTTGAGTGTGATCGCGGCTCTCCGCTGCCATCACATCCAGCTTGGTTAGCAACACCATATCGGCACAGGCCAACTGATCTTCAAACAGCTCTTCAATCGGCGTCTCGTGCTCCAGCGTGTCATCCGCCTGGCGCTGTGCCTCCAGTGCCTCCAAATCGCCCACCAGTTGTCCCTTCGCCAAAGCATCCCCATCCACCACTGTCACCACCCCATCCACCGTTGCCCCGGTGCGAATCTCCGGCCAGCGAAAGGCTTGTACCAGCGGTTTGGGTAGCGCCAAACCGGAAGTCTCGATCACAATGCAGTCCAGCTCATCCCGCCGCTTTAGCAGTTCCTGCATGGTAGGCAAAAACTCTTCCTGTACCGTGCAGCACAGACAGCCATTAGCCAGCTCCACAATATTCGTGTCTGCACCGCTACTGTCCTCCTCTTCATCACATACCTGGCAAGACCGCAGCAGTTCACCATCAATCCCGACCTCGCCAAATTCATTCACCAAAACCGCAATCCGACGACCTTGATTGTTCTGCAATAGATGACGAACGAGCGTAGTTTTACCCGAGCCTAAGAAACCCGTGATGACAGTGACTGGAATTTTGTGCATGTTCTTTTCCTTAAATTGGGGGATTGGATTTGAAGCGAGAGTGGAGGGTAGAGAGTAGCGGGTGGAGGGAGCAGAGGGGAAAAGGGAAAGGGGGAGTAATGGAG
>JBCBJE010000287.1:0-6685 GCA_038523735.1 Cyanobacteria bacterium J06626_18
AAAGTGCTGCCTGTGCTGGCATAGGGAATGGGGGGGAGGCCGGTTGGGGTCTGAGCAACCTGCAGCGTTGGGAGTTCACTCGCGATTGCTCCCATGGGCGCACCGGCTGCGATCGCGGCAATTACCCACAAACCGCCTGAGAGCATAGCCCGAGACCATGGCTGACAGCAGGACAACGCTTTTCTAGACCACACCATAGAGGTTGTGAAGAAGGTCGTGGGAACAGATGGGTCACTCAATTTCATGGAATCTGTGCAGCCTAAAGCTGAGGGGAGACAGCAAGCGAAGGGAATTCAAAGCCCGCCTCAACATCGCTACGAACCGTCGAGGCGAATGCTAGCTTAGGATAGATACTTTCCTAAAAAAATTCCAGATTTTTTCGAACGATGAGCAAAATCGTTGTCGGTTTGTCCGGCGGGGTGGATAGTTCAGTCGCCGCTGCAACCTTGCATCATCAAGGCCATGAGGTTATTGGTTTAACACTATGGCTGATGAAGGGAAAGGGGCAGTGCTGTTCTGAGGGCATGGTCGATGCCGTGCAGCTTTGTGATGAATTGGGCATCCCCCATCATTTGGTAGACAGTCGCGATACGTTCCAAAACTACATCGTGGACTATCTAGTGACGGGGTACAGTAGTGGCGTAACACCCTTGCCGTGCTCCCAGTGCAATCGCACGGTTAAATTTGGGCCGATGATTCAGTACGCTCAGGAAGAACTGGGCGCTGAGGCGATCTCCACCGGACACTATGCCCGCATCCGGTACAACGAAGTGACTCAGCGGTATGAACTCCATCGAGCAGTAGATCGCAGCAAAGACCAGTCCTATTTTCTCTACGATCTAACTCAGGCAATGCTAGCTGCTAGTCGTTTTCCCTTGGGTGAACAAACGAAAGTTGAGACTCGGCGTATCGCGGCTGAACTGGGATTACACACCGCCGCAAAGCCAGAGAGTCAGGATCTCTGCTTGATTGAACAACACGGCTCAATGCGATCGTTTCTTGATAAATATTTGGCTCCTAAGCCTGGCGATATTGTGGATACGTCGGGACGAGTGCTGGGGCGTCATGATGGCATTCACCACTACACCATTGGTCAGCGCAAGGGCTTGGGCATTGCAGCGGCCCATCCTTTGTATGTCGTTGCGATTGATGCAGGACGCAATCAAGTGGTTGTCGGCGATCGCGCCAGCGTTAATTATCCCGAATGTACCGTTCACCGCGTAAACTGGGTGTCGGTAGCTCCACCCACAGAGCCCCTAGACGTCACAATCCAGATCCGCTATCGGTCTCCGGCTGTGCTGGCAACCGTGATTCCGATGAACTCAGACAAGGCGGTAGGTCTTGCTGCGCGGGTTCAGGTTGTCTTCAAAGAGCCACAGTTTGGGGTCACTCCCGGGCAAGCGGCTGTTTGGTATGACGGCGATAAAGTTCTTGGCGGCGGCATTATTGAGCCTCTGTCTACAGAGCAACGAGTTGAAGTGGCTCTGGCCCGAGCAGGCACTGGCGCTAGTGGAGCCTGACGCCCGTAATTTCTGGAATTCGGGAATTCCGTAAGTAAAAGTGCTGATACATCAGTCACCTTGGGAATATTGGATAAGACTAATTTGCAAATTAGAGAGGATGGTATCTTGACTACTACAGCACATGGACTCAACGCAGCTCATGGTGGCACTCTAATCGATAGAATTGCACCCTCTGAAAAGAAAGAGACATTTTTAGCAAAAGCAGACAGCCTGCCCCGCGTCACATTAGATGATCGCGCCTTCTCTGACTTAGTCATGATCGCGATTGGGGGATTTAGTCCTCTGACAGGCTTCATGGAAGAAGCCGACTATAGCACGGTTGTTACCGATATGCGACTTGCCAACGGTGCCCCTTGGGCCATTCCGGTTACCCTCTCCGTGGAAGAGTCGGTTGCTGCACCTCTGCAAGAGGGGACTTTGGTGCGTCTCGATGATCCCACAGGCCGCTTCGTCGGCGTCCTTGAGCTGACCCAGAAATACACCTACGACAAACAGAAGGAAGCGATTAACGTCTACCGTACAGACGAAGAAAAGCATCCTGGTGTCAAAGTTGTCTACGAACAGGGTCCAGTCAACTTAGCGGGTCCTGTTTGGTTGCTAGAGCGCGATCCCCATTCTCTCTTTCCCAAGTATCAGATTGATCCGGTTGCTTCGCGTGCCTTGTTTGAAGAAAAAGGCTGGAAGACAGTGGTGGGTTTCCAAACCCGTAATCCTATTCACCGGGCCCACGAGTACATCCAAAAATGTGCATTGGAAATCGTCGACGGCCTCTTTTTGCATCCTCTGGTGGGAGCCACGAAGAAAGATGACATTCCTGCCGATGTTCGGATGCGATGCTATGAAATTATGCTTGAACATTACTTTCCACAAAATCGCGTAATTTTGGCAATTAATCCTTCGGCAATGCGATACGCTGGTCCCAGAGAAGCGATTTTCCATGCGCTCATCCGTAAAAACCACGGCTGTACCCACTTCATCGTGGGACGTGACCATGCAGGTGTGGGTGACTATTACGGCACCTACGATGCTCAACACATTTTCAATGAGTTCCAGCCTGGAGAACTAGGCATTGAACCCTTGAAGTTTGAGCATGCGTTCTATTGCAAACGCACGCAAACCATGGCAACGACGAAGACTAGCCCGAGTGGTCCGGAAGACCGGATTCACCTATCCGGAACCAAGGTGCGGGAAATGCTACGCCGAGGCGAATTGCCGCCTCCTCAGTTCTCTCGTCCCGAGGTCGCAGCAGAGCTGGCTCGAGCCATGAAAGTCGCTCAAGAAGTTTAGGAATGGGATAACCCTACTGTGACGCTGGGACGACGAGAGTTTTTGCAGCGGCTGGGTGTAGCACTCGCTGCCCTGGGCCTTGCTGATGGCACATTGGTGGGCCTAGGCAATACCTATCAGCAGGCGCTTGCCCGCTCTTCGCGTCGCCTGGCTCTTCTGGTGGGGATTAATCATTATCCTAATGCCGTTTGGCAAGAGAAAGCCCCCACCGATAAGGGGGCTTTCTTGCAGGGTGCGGCGATGGATGTGGAGCTTCAGCGGGAATTGTTGATCCATCGCTTTGGCGTGGCTGCCGCCGACATTGTGACTTTAATTGATAAGCAGGCGACTGGCCAAGGCATTCTAGAGGCTATTCAAGGGCATCTCGCCGATCAGGCCCAGCCTGGGGATACGCTCATTTTTCACTTCAGTGGATTGGGCAGTCAGGTTCACCTCGCAGGGCATCCCTCCGAGGAACGGCTGCCTACCCTTGTCCCCGTAGATGGCCTTCCTCCTAGTAAAGAAGCTGATACTATTCACGATTTATTTGAAGAGACCCTGGCGCAGGTCTTAGGTAGTTTGCAGGGCGTCCGGGTGCTGACCGTTTTGGACGCCAGTGGTGCCGGCCCGCGCTCGTCTCCCTATCAGGGTAATTTTCGGGTGCGATCGCGCCTAACGGTCCCCACGGGCGCTTGGGAGTCACCTCCTGGTATGTCTCTCCTGGTGCCTAACAAGACCGCTGAAACGCTCTCGACCACATGGCCTGGATTATTGCTGCGAGCCAGTAAGCCGGGAACCCCTGCCCTTGAAGGGGCCTGGAATGGGTTCAGTGCCGGAGTGTTTACCTATGCCCTAACCCAGCAAATTTGGAATAGCTTCCCTTCGCAGCGTCAATACTGGGTTTTCCAGCGGGCTGAGTACAAAATGAAAACATGGTTTGGTGCTGAAGCATCGCCCCAATTACAAGGCGAACTATCGACACAAGACAGAGGCGATCTTCTAACCGCTGGCGGCATCCCTAAGCCTGCGGCTGATGGCTTCATTAAGACTATCGATGAGACTAACCAGAGCGCGACTCTGTGGCTGGGGGGGGTGTCGGCCTCGCTGCTACCTTATTGTACTTTAGGCCTGCAGCTGCAGCCGCTGCCTGCTCTGCCGGGCCGGGCTGCTGTGCCACAAGGAACGTTAACGATTAAAAACATTAAGGGCTTGACCGCGAGAGCAGAGCTTCTAGAAGCAGACTCCTTAGTGCCGGGGACTCCTTTAGTCGAGAGAGAACGTCGCTTGCCCCGTGAAATTGATCTGATTGTGGCGCTCGACCCAGCCCTGGAGCGCATTGAACGAGTCGATGCTACCAGCGCCCTGTCCGGATTTTCTGAAATTACCACCACAGCCCCAGGAGAACAGCAGGCGGACTGCTTATTTGGTCGCTTTAATGCGACGGAGCAACCCTATCAACAGGAAATGGATAATGCTGAACCGGCAGGAGAGCCCGCTGTGGCTAATAAGTCGGAGGCGATGGTTATCCCGTCTGGCTATAGTCTGTTTTCGCCAGACCATACCTTAATTCCAGGCACTGCCCCAAGCGAAGACAGTGAAGCGGTTAAAACGGCAGTTGGTCGCTTAGGCCATCCGCTGCAGGATTTGCTGGCAATTAAGCTGTTGAGGCTTACCATCAATCCTATGTCTTCGCAGCTACCCATTCGGTTGAGCTTGCAGACCCTGGAGCCCACGGGGCAATTGCTGTCGGTTGAAGAAACCTTGCGATCACGTCAGTTTGCCAAGACAACAGCTGTTCAACGGAGTCAGCCCCTCATAGAGGAAGGCAGCACCTCAGGTAACCCCAAGTTCCAAGTACAGCTGTTAAACCTGGGGAAACAACCCTTGTATTACCTAATTTTGAGTGTGGTACAAAGGAACCGTTTGTTTGTCTATTGCCCTACGGCTGAATCGGATACGGCATCAGAACAAGCCGCTACAGCTATAGCGGACAGCAGCCAATTATTACCTGGTAGCCAGCTTAAACTGCCTAAGCAGCCAGATAATGGTTTGCTGTGGCAACGCCTCCCCTCAACTGAGGTGTTTGCAATTGCCTCCATACAGCCTTTTTACGAAACGTGGAAGACGATTCGCACCCCTGGTTTTCGACCATCCAACAATCAGCTGGCTAGTATTGCTGAGGCCTTGCCCGTAGCCAAAGCCATTCTGGAAGACCTGAACCGAGCTAGTTTGTCAGAAGAGGCTATCAAATCTGCCTCACAGGATCCATTTGTGACCTTGCGTTCTCACGCGTGGGCGACGTTAATATTGCGATCGCCCATTACGCCCCACAAAATCGTGTAGCAGTAGGAACGCGATTAATCGCGTTCCTACAATCATTCATCAGATTTTTCCTCATCCCCAATTTCGGGGACAAAATCCGGTCTTTCCTTGTCTTCCCAGCCAGCCGGACGCTTCGAGTTGTACCAGGCCAAAGACCCAATCCCAACAGCTGCAATGAACCCAACAACATAGACTAATGTGAAGGATACAGGCAGGCCAGATGCAGCAGCAATGACACTCATCAGTTTTCTCCGAATGACTACTGCTGATTATAGGGAACTGCCGTCCCCTTCAGAAGCCTACTCCTCAGGTTCAGCAGAGGTAGGTTCCGGAGCCGGAGCTGGAGCCGGAGCTGGAGCCGGAGCCGCCGCCGGCGGAGCTGGTTCTGGTTCGGGTGGTGGAGCCGGTTCCGAAGCCGGTTCTGGTTCGGGTGGTGGAGCTGGTTCCGAAGCCGGTTCTGGTTCGGGAGCCGCCGGGGCCGGATCAGCCACGGGCGCAGGCTCAGCTGGAATGGGTGCAGGCTCACGGCTAGTCACAGGAGCCGCTTGCTGAGGCGAGGGTGCAGGCGCTAGTACATCAGCAGAGGGCGCTGATTCTGGTTCCGATGCCTCTTCGATGGGCTCCGATGCGGCACTTCTAGCGGGTTCCTCGGGAGCGTCCTCACGCTGGGAGCTATTGTCTGCAGCCTTGGCGGCCACAACTTTGCCGGGTTTGACAGGCTCTGCTTCGATGCTGCCCTTGCGACCAGCCAACGTCGGCAGGGGCGGGAAGTCCTCCTCAGGAATTTCGTCTAAAAGCTGTGACACAAACTCACGCCACGTGGCCGCCGCTGAGCTGCTGACACCCCATGTACGGCTGTTGTCGTCATTACCCAGCCAAACTCCTACAACTAGCTGGGGGATGTAGCCGACAAACCACAAGTCACGGTCATTCTCCGATGTGCCGGTCTTGCCCGCTACCGGTCGCCCGATGCTAGCGCGACTACCGGTTCCGCCTTCAACAACGCCGCGTAACATCCAGGTCATGATGGCAGCACTGGTTTCGTCCACCGCTTTGACGGGCGTTACGTCGGCCTCGTAAATTACCCTGCCAGAGCTGTCTAAGATGCGTCGAATCCCGTGCGCCTTGATATGCTCACCTTGGGTTGCTAATGTTCCGTAGGCACTCGTGAGTTCTAGAAGTGTAACTTCCGACGCTCCTAATGCCAAAGAGTAGGTGGGCTTCAGCTCGGACTCAATACCCATCCGCTGAGCCATTGCAATGATGGGTTCGAAGCCAACATCGACTAACACCTTGACCGCTACGATGTTAATTGAAGAGGCTAAAGCACGGCGCAACTCAACATTGCCACTGTAGCGCTCGCCATAGTTTTTGGGTTCGTAGCCGTCGACAACGTACTTGGCATCAGTGTAAGGCTTGTAGGGGGAAAAGCCAGCTGCGATCGCGGCTGTGTACACAAACGTCTTGAACGTCGATCCCGGTTGACGATGGGCCTGAGTTGCTCGGTTAAACTGACTTTCGTTAAAGTCTGAGCCACCTACAATCGCTTTAATCTCGCCACTGCGGGGATCAAC
>JBCBJE010000288.1:0-6677 GCA_038523735.1 Cyanobacteria bacterium J06626_18
AGAAACATTGTTGTGCATCAATCTGAGGAGATGTTCCGTGATCGCTTGCGCCTCAAAAATATACGCCGCGCCCGACGCCAGCAGTAGATTACCAGAACCAACACAACAATCAGGGCCAGAATCGGCGCTAAGATCGCCAAAAGCGATAGAACAGCCGATGTTAGAAGTTCGATTATGCCAACTACTGGTCCGCCGACTCCCCCAGTAGCGGTGGAGGCAGCCAGGCGCCCCATCACTGAAGTGCCTTCTACGAGTTCTGCGGTACCCCCCCCAACAATGGCGGCGATCGCCCACAGCACAACAGGATTCACATCCCCCGCCATCGCCAGGCTGGAAGCAGTCACTAACATGCCAGCAATAGGGGCGGCAATCAGTTCTACCGAATCAAGGACATTGCTAACCCAGGGAATAAAATAAGCCAAAATTTCGACTAGAGTAGCCGCACTCAGGAGCATTACCGCTAGGGGACTACCAACCCACTGCCAGTCAGGCGATAATTCCAGAATCCCGTTCATGGCCGCTAAACTCATGGCCAGTGGAGGAATGAAGACACGAAATCCACAGGCCGCACTCAAGCCCAGTCCCAAACAGAAGGCCAGCACAAACTGTATCGTTTCCATTCGTCTTTAGGACATCCTTAGCTAAAAAGAAGGCCAACCTGAATCCAGGCTGGCACTGTCAAGCATAGCGAATGAATATTGCTGCTATAGAAACATCAGACAATTTCTAACGTCCCAATTAGCGGGAAGAGCAAGACATCGCTGGGGAGAACGCAGGCAGGGGGCAACTCATTGGCATCGGGGGAATCGGACAAGCGCTAGCGGTTTCTGGCACGATCATGACAACTTCACGAAAAACAGGCGCCTCATAAAGCTGGCAACCCTCGCAAGGGCCGCAGGGGTTAACCGCACAGCGCAAGTGAGGCGAGCGGGCATTCATTTGACAGGTGAAATCACCAATGATGTAGCCCAATCCTTCGACATAGTTGAGGTCGCGATCAGCTTGAAGCGCTGCCTTCAGGCCACGACTCGCTGCCACTTCCATGGCCCGTCCGAATTGAGCCTGCACGCGATCGCGCGCACGAAGGCTAATCCAGGCGGAAATTAAAGCGGGTAGTAGACTTAAACCAAAAATGAGAAGAACGATCACCATAGCGGTAGCGGAAGACACAATTTCATTAATTGATGAAATCCTATCGTGAACCTAAGAGTGTGTGGTCACCGATCTGTGTATTTGTAGTAAAGCGTATGGATTTCTGTAACTTTGTGAAAACTAATTAGCGATACGCTCACTTAATTTCGAACAACGCTGATCGCTACTCCCTATGCTGGGATAGGGGTCTATCGTTTCTACTCGCCTTCTTTTGGCTTGGGTTGGTAAGTAGAGGCTACGTAAAGTTCCTTTAACTGTTTGGCATCGACGCCAGAGGGTGCACTGGTGAGCAGATCGCGAGCCTGCTGCGTTTTCGGGAAGGCAATCGCATCGCGGATTGAGTCTTCCCCTACCAGCAACATCACCAAACGATCCAAGCCGTAAGCAATGCCGCCATGGGGTGGCGTGCCGTATTCAAAGGCATCCAGCAGGAAGCCAAACTTATCGCGGGCTTCTTCATCCGCTAACCCAATCGTCTCAAAGACTTGCTTCTGTATCTCCGGCTGATAGATGCGCAGACTGCCACCCCCCACCTCATAGCCGTTGTAGACCAAGTCATAAGCGATCGCCCGCGCTGTTTTCAGGTCTTCGATGTCTTCAGGATTAGGGGCTGTAAAGGGATGGTGCAGGGCTTCTAGGCGCTGCTCATCCTCATTCCGCTCAAACATGGGGAATTCCGTTACCCACAGCAGATTGAGCGCGTCTGCGGGAATCAGGTTCATTTCTTTAGCGATCGCCTGTCGTACCCGATCCAGCGTGGCGTTCACAATATTGGTCGGCCCTGCCCCAAACAGCAGCAGGTGTCCAGGTTCAGCACCGGTACGTTCCAACAGTTCCTGCATCCGTTCCGCACTGAGGTTGTCTTTAATTGCCCCAATCGTGTCAATCGCACCGCCCTCACGGACGCGGATATAGGCGAGTCCTTTAGCGCCTGCATCAGTAGCCACTTTAAATAAATCGCCACCCGGCTTGATGCGCACGTTGGAAATAACCTCATTGCCCCCTGGAATCGGCAGCACCTTCACCAGGCCCCCCGACTTCACCGCGCCCGAGAACACCTTGAAGCCAGAGTCAGCCACCAAGTCAGAAACGTCAACCAGTTCCAGTCCGTAGCGAGTATCGGGCTTATCACTGCCGTAGCGGCTCATCGCCTCAGCATAGGTTAGGCGTGGAAACGGGCGCGGTAGGTCAATGCCTTTAACAGCCTTAAAAATATGGCAAACCAGCCGCTCGTTCAGCTCCAGAATTTCTTCCTCACTGAGAAAGCTCATTTCCATATCAAGCTGGGTAAATTCTGGCTGGCGATCAGCCCGTAAATCCTCATCCCGAAAGCAGCGGGCAATCTGGTAATAGCGATCCACGCCCGACACCATCAGGATCTGCTTAAACAGCTGTGGGGACTGCGGCAAAGCAAACCATTCGCTGGGGTTGACACGGGAAGGCACCAAAAAGTCCCGTGCCCCCTCCGGAGTAGAACGGGTCAAGATAGGCGTCTCGACTTCCATAAAATGTTCTTCGTCTTCTAGAAAGCGACGAATGGCTTTAATCACCTCGTGGCGAATTTTGAGGTTGCGGGCCATCCGCTCTCGCCGTAGGTCGAGATAGCGATACCGGAGACGCAGTTCTTCTCGGACGGGCTCTTCCTCGGCTGTGGAAACTTGGAACGGCAGTTGCTTGCGAACCGCATTCAGCAGTTCAATTTCGTCGGCGTAGATTTCAACTTCGCCAGTGGGGAGTTTGGGATTTAGGGATGCCTCGGGGCGGCGGCTGACTTTGCCCTGAATGCGCACTACATACTCGTTGCGCAGACCATTAGCCGTCTCAAAGGAAGCGGGGGTGCGCTCGGGGTCGCTGACAATTTGCACAATACCGGCGCGATCGCGCAAATCCACAAAAATCACGCCTCCATGATCGCGGCGGCGATCAACCCAGCCAAATAGGGTAACGGTTTCGCCAATGTGGGTGGCTTGCAGGTGACCGCAATAATGGGTACGCATGACTTTGCTGTGTGCTTCCTAAGAGGGACAGTAGGGACTTCCCAAAACCGTTCTATTATCCCGGATCATGCCGCCAGAATGACACCCTGATTGGCCTAATTTTTGTCGCCAAGTCTCAGTTGCAGGAGTCCTGGAAAAGGGAGAAATAACATCTCCCCATTAAATTAACCGTAGAGTGCATTGCTCTACTTGAGATAGACACTCATGACATGATGTATTAAGTCTTGTTCCCCCAAATTAATGAACTTGAGTGCTGGAACTCAAAATCTATTGACTGAACTGCGCGATCGCCTCAAAGCCGTATACGGAGAAAGGCTGTATCGCTTCGTGCTACAGAGCCTATTACACTATGTTTTATATTGCAGGAGCTTTCCTAGAGGAAGACGATCTGTCTTTTTCTAGCCACAGTGCAGTCATTTCAGCCTTTGGTTGAGAATTTGCGCGTTCTGAGCGGGTTCCATCTAAATTTCATCGCTATCTGATTGAGGCACAGAACCTAAGAACAAGTGGCGATTACGGACAGCTGAATGCCGTTGGCCAAGAGCATGCCACCAAAACTGTGGAACAAGCTGAGGAATTCTTAGAGATCGCTCAGACACTACTGGCATAACACTGGAACTGCTGCTGACATATATTTGATTAAAAGCAATAGCCACCCAGCAGAATCACATAAACTTGATGATTCTGCTGGGTGGCTTCCAGCGTTCAAAGAAAACACTCTTCAAACCTAACCATGCACAGCAGGCTCGTCGATCGCATTTCCCATCAACGTATTCAGCCGATGACGTAGCATTGCGTTGATGAGCGAACCCGGCTGGCGATCGTGGGGCCAAGCAAAGGCATGGCGGAAAGCAGCTGCCTGGCAGGCTTGCAGCTCGTCAAAGCTAATGACATCCTGGGTTAGCAGATTCTCGTACTCAAAGGGCAGGCGAACGTTGTGGAGTCCAGCATTGTCTGTACAGATAGCAATGTCCACACCTGCCTCAAAGCAGCGATCAAATACTGGCTTCAGCTGTTGAATTTCTGCCAAAGTGCCGGTCTGCAGATAAGTTGTGGGACATACTTCCAAGCACTGTCCCCGAGCAGCGACCTCCCGCAACAGTTCAGGACGTTGAAGGGGAATCTGAATGCCGTGCCCAATCCGCATCAAGTAAGGCAACAGTTCTGGATAGCAGCCGTCCTTAGTTTCAAAAACGTGGCCGGTCGTGTTCAGTCCTTGTTCACGAGCATAGGCGTAGAGACTCACGAACTCATCTAGTCGCTCCCCATACTGGGCATCGCCACCTGCCAGATCAATACCGCAGACATAATTGGAATACTGGGAAGCTAAATCCACGATCGCGCGGTTCACCTCATAAGGTAGCCGCGAGTGCATACAGAGGATCTGCCCGGTCACGACAGGATATTCAGTCTGCTGGCTCGCGCGTCCAACCACCTCAATAATCTCAGCCATCTTGTCGATGCGATCGCTCTGCGGCAAGTGCTCCGGCGTTCTGAGATAGGGGGTATAGCGCAGCTCCAGGTAGGCCAAATTCTCGAAGATGTAAGCCCCACGAATTAAGCGATAAACAAAATAAGGTAAGGCTTCGTGGGTTTGCACGCTTTCTACCAGCGTGTGCAGCTCCAGGTATTCCTCCAACGTATTGCGCGGTTGCGTGTAGAACAGCTCGAATGCTTTGTAATCTTCGAAACGCTGGGAAACGTCAGGACGATTACGCTGAAAATAACGCCACAAAATTCTAGGTACAACAGAACCGCCCAGGTGGCGGTGAAGCTCGGCATAGAGACTCATGGAAACCCCTTGGCTAACAGAAAGGTCAATGCGTAAATTGTGAAGATTCTTAATAGAATCGAAAAGTTATCTACTGTTTTACCGTAAAAACCACCCAATTGGAGCTATGATTAAAAACTTTATTTACCTACGCACCTGTTCATTTAAGCAGCTCTTTGCCAAATGGCTTGACTATAGGAGTGCGGATGCGATCGCTGGGCAGCACCGTTGAGCTTCCTAGACACCCCAAAAATAGGCCTTGACATTGGTGCAAAAACCTAGCGATAATCATCATTTGTGAAATAAAACCTCAAAGACATTGGCTAACGTCGTTGTGATTGGTGCCCAGTGGGGCGATGAAGGGAAAGGCAAGATTACTGACCTCTTGAGCCGGTCGGCGCATGTCGTGGTGCGTTACCAAGGCGGCGTGAATGCAGGCCATACAGTTGTGGTCCAGGATCAAATCTTCAAGCTGCACCTGATTCCATCGGGTATTCTGTCGGCTGATACAGAATGCGTAATTGGTAACGGCACCGTTATCGACCCCAGAGAGCTGATTAAAGAGCTGGATACCCTCGAAAAGCTGGGAATATCGACCGAGAAGCTATTTATCTCGGATTCTGCTCATGTGACGATGCCCTATCATCGCTTGCTAGACCAGGCATCGGAAGAGCGTCGTGGGAGCAAGAAAATTGGGACGACTCGCCGTGGCATTGGGCCAACCTATGCTGATAAGTCAGAGCGAACTGGCATCCGCATGGTGGATCTGATGGAACTCGACACGCTGAAAGAGCAACTCGAGTGGACCATTCAATACAAGAATGTGGTGCTGGAAAAGCTTTACGGTTTGGAACCCCTAGACCCGCGGGCTGTCATCGACGAATACACCGTCTACGCTGAACGGCTACGACCCCATGTTATTGATAGCTCCTTGCTAATTGACCAGGCAATTCGTCAGCGTAAAAACATTTTGTTTGAAGGTGCTCAGGGGACATTACTAGACCTTGACCACGGCACCTATCCCTATGTAACTTCTTCTAACCCAGTAGCAGGGGGTGCCTGCATCGGCTCTGGCGTCGGTCCTACGATGCTGGACCGTGTTATTGGCGTAGCCAAGGCTTACACTACGCGTGTAGGCGAAGGCCCTTTTCCGACAGAGTTGCAAGGAGGGCTGGGTGATAAGCTATGTGAGCTGGGAGCAGAATTCGGGACAACTACGGGTCGCCAACGCCGCTGCGGCTGGTTTGATGCTGTCATTGGGCGCTACGCCGTTCGCATTAATGGCATTGATTGCGTAGCCATCACGAAGCTGGATGTCCTCGATGCGCTGGATGAAATCAAGGTCTGCACAGCCTACCGGCTGAACGGTGAAACCTGCCGCGAACTGCCCAGTAGCGCTCGGCTGTTTAGTCAGTGTGAGCCAATTTACACGACGCTGCCTGGCTGGCGGCAACCCACAGGCAACTGTCGTTCTTTAGACGATTTGCCCGCACAGGCATTGAACTATCTAAAGTTTCTAGCTGAACTAATGGAAGTTCCGATCGCGATTGTGTCGCTGGGAGCCAGTCGCGACCAAACCATTATTGTGGAAGATCCGATCCACGGCCCTAAGCGAGCGCTGCTCTATGAAAACGGCGGCCCGTCGCAACAAGTTGCATGATGTTCGTTTGTTTGTTTACCCAACTCGTCCAACCTTAGTTAGTAGTAAGTCCCATGGAACTGTCGATTGAATGTAGTAAGCGTGAAACAAGTTCGAA
>JBCBJE010000289.1:0-6669 GCA_038523735.1 Cyanobacteria bacterium J06626_18
CTTTGCAGCCTTACCTGAAGGCGTCTTGGATGCCCTTCTTTTACCTGAAAATCAGGCCGTACTGGCACAGATTCTGGCTTACCATGTGGTTTCTGGCGAAGTTCCTTCTAGCGCAGTCGCTACTGGGGCAGTGCCGACTGCAGCAGGCGAAGACCTCAATCTCGTTGCTGATGCAACGGGCGTAACCGTAAACGATGCAACTGTCATTCAGCCCGATGTAACGGCTAGTAACGGCATCATCCACGTCATTGACACTGTACTCATACCGCCTTCTGTAGATCCTTCGGCACTCTAGTCAAGCATCCCTAGCGCTTTAGGAAGATTAGAGCAAAGGAGGGCGGTCAATTGACTGCCCTCCTTTACTTGCAAACTCGTAGCGTCTAGACAAAACATGCACTACAAATCGGCGGCTACCAAACGAATCAATATCTATCGCAATTCACCCGGCACACCGGTATGGCAGGGACACGGCATGGCGTGTTCCTATGATCTACACCACAACGAAGGATGTGTCTGTCAGCGTGACGGTATTAACCCTCCGCAAAATCGCTAGAGTCTCGTCACCTACGCTGATAGCATTGCCGTCGAAGGAAAGTGCCTCGAAGGTGAGGCCGTCTGCCAGACCAATAAAGTCAATGCCGACCTCAAAGTCAGTGATGGTGTCAGTCCCTTCGCCCGAAGCCAGAACGAACGTATCGGAACCCTCACCACCGGAGCGATCGTCCCCGGTCAGGGTGTCATCGCCGAGGCCACCGCGTAGGATGTCGTCGCCGTCGTCGCCCCAAATCGAGTCGTCACCAGCGCCCCCGTTGAGGGTGTCGTTGCCACCTTTACCGCCGATACGGTCATCGCCACCTTCACCCAAGATAGTGTCGTTGTCACCGATGCCCACTTGAGCATCGCGAGCATTCAAGTCGCCGCGCAGCACATCATCACCTTCGCCCCCGAAAATGAAGTCATCGCCGTCGATGCCGCCTGCCAGCGTATCCGCGTCGGAATCCCCTTGCGTAATGTCACGACTGAAGGCATCCACGCCCAAACGCGGGTCGAGGTCCAGCGGCTCGGGCAGTTCCACCAAGATGATTTCGTTATTGTCCAGCTCGGGAGGACGCCCGGTGGCAAAATCGCCGAAGGGATAGTTGTTATCCACCGAGACCAGCACCGTCTTTTCGTCAATCACCAGGACATCTTCGACGCTGGTAATTGGTAAATCAAAGACGAGACTGTTGTCGTCGTTGAGGTCATTGGGGTCAGCGATATCCAGCAGGTCTATGACTTCCTCCTTCTGGACAAAGCCATTCTCATCCACCTGGGAAATATCAATCTTGAAGACCTTTTTGAAGAACGCCTCGTCCGCTTGGAAGTCATCCCGCTCGATCGCGAGAAACTCATGGTCATTAATCGGCGTTAGGTCACCCAACTGGAATGTGGGCGTATCACCCGAATCATCCAGCGGATAGAAGCCCACCAGATCATCGGCGTAGGTCCCGGTGGCGATGTCGTACTCATAAATCCGCAGCGCATTCTCGGGGTCGCCCTCAACGGGAGCTTCCAGAATGGGATATAGAACCGTACCGTCAGGACTGTAGCCAATGCCCTCAAAGCCACGGGAACCGCGCAGATTAGACTCGGCTAGCCCCGCTTCCACATCAGGATTTTGGGGCGCACGGACTTGGTCATTAGGCGCGTCAGGCGTGGTACCGTCGATGAGGATATTGGGTGTGGCGATCGGCGCTTCCAGCAATACCCCATTGCTATCAAAGTGCAGCAGGTAGGGACCATATTCATCCCCGACCCAAATATCCCCATTGGCATCAATTACTAGGGCTTCGGTATCAAAGTCAGACCCCGTCAAAGGTCGGGCCGGATCATCCTCATTGCGAATTTCGAAGGGTATCAGATTGTTGGGATCAGACAGGGTGATGAACTCCTCCTCCAGAAGCACGCTGCCGTCGCCATCTTCAAGCCCAGCGTAATCGGGATCTACTTTGTAAATCCGCAGCAGCGTATCAGTATTGCCACCAAACAGGCTATCCACAATAAACCAGAGGCTGTCGTCATCGGCGAACTGGACGCCACTCCAGCCGCCCACCGGCTGTCCGGGAAAGGGACCAGGGCGCTCAGCACTAATCGGCCCCTCCACACCGGAGTCAGGACCGGGAGCCAAGGTGTCGGCATCCAGCGAGGCAAAGCCGGTCAGCGTGGTCTGGGGTGCATTCTCTATATCCAGGGCAAAAGCTAGGAATTGGGTAATTTGCGGATCGTCCGTGAACCCACCCCCGCGGTTGAAGTTGTTGTCACTCACCACGAATAGTGACTGACGACCGTCCTCCAGCTGGGGACCGAATGCCAGAGCTTCACTGTTGTCCAACTGAATTCCCAGGTCACTGAAATCCAGGAGCAGGCGTTTATCCGCAGCCCGAACCAGGTCATCTTCAGCGATGCTGTCTAAGTTACTGATGTCGGTAGCGCCCTCCAGATCAACCTCGTACAAGCGCAGGTTGTTGCCTTGCCCGATCGCGAAGGACCGCTCCAGCGCCAACAGCGTCCCCGCGTTATCCAGCGCGATGAGTTCCACCAGACCATTGTCTGCAAAACTGTCTGCGGGGTCAGGCGGGACTGGAATCGTATCGCTGATGTAGAGAAACTCTTCCGCCGGTTCGCCCGTAGTCAGGTCATAGCTGAGAATGCGGATGGGGCTAGTCTCCGTCAGGCTAGAGCGGGGACCGTCTTGAATGAGGGCATTCTCCGTTGCGGTGTAAAAGGTGCGCTGATCCGGCGTGATAGCCAGACTTTCGAATGCCTGGTTATTGCGAATACCGCTGCTCTCATCTTCGGTTGGCAGAAACTTCTCAGGCACCAGCAGTTCAGCAATTTCCTGCCCCGTCAGTGAGAACTCGTTCACAAAGGGATCGACCAAATTGCGAGCATCCCCTTCGGAAGAAATGAACAGCGTGCCCTGACTATTCAGAGCGATGCCTTCAGGGTCCAGTTCGCCGGGGGGGAAGGGCGTACCATCGGCATCCACCAGTGGGGTGACATCGGTAAAAGTGACATCGCCGTCTTCCAAGCTGCCGTCTTCCAGGTCAATGGCAACGGTGTAGTAGCGGGGCAGGGGAGACTCGGAGTAGTCCACAATCTCAGTGACAGCTTCCGAGAAGTCAGAGGCAATGACATCGCCGCCTCGTGCATAGATCGTCTCGAACAGCTCTGTGCGCTGCTCATCCGTCAGGTCGTTGATGAAGGTTTCTTCGCCAAAGAAGTCCTGATCACCAAACAGTCCCTGAATCGCCACAATGCTTTCGTCATGCAGCGACGCATAGAATTCCGCCGTCTGTGGACGGGTGCCCGTGAAGGCGCTGACGTTCTCGAACCCAAAGGGAGCCGCTTCAATCCCCTCAAAAACTTCGGCTTGGTTGTCGGCAGTGATGAATAAGCCCAAGTGAATGTCGGGATTCAGGGCATGGATGCCGGTGGCCTGCTCCAAATTCTGGGTGATGAAGCGGGTCTGATCTTCTGCATCCAGATCGGTGATAATTTGCGTCACTTCCTCAAAGAAGTCATCCGATTTGAGGTCCAGTTCCAGGATGGTGCGCCCTTCAGCCCATTCCAAGGCTTCCTGCAGGGTCGGCACCTTGAAATCGGTGACGTTACCTTCGTTATCTACCAGCTGTAGTTCCTGGATTTCCGCCAGTGTGGTTTCAGAAACAAGGCCAGTGCCGGTGGTCGTGCGATCCAACGTATCGTCATGCATCAAGATCCACTCACCATCAGCAGTGCGGATCACGTCCACTTCCATCAGCGCCGGGGCGATGGTGAGGGTATTTTCAAAGGTCTCGATCGCATTCTCAGGAAAGCCTGTCGTGAATCCGCCCCGGTGAGCCGAAATTAGGTCGGGATAGTCCTCGCTCCAGGTAAAGAAGTCGTTGATTTCATCATCGGGGACTTCGATAAAGTAGCTGCCGTCGCTAAAGCCGATGTACTCCGTCAACGAGCCCGCTTCGGGAATGGGACCACTGCGATTGCCGCGATCGTCCGACAGCGCATAGTAGACGTTTCGCAGCGGATCGTAGGTGATGCCAGACAGTCCGCCGACTTCAGTTCCCTCATACTCAAAGCCTGTTTCAAAAACGGCTTGGCCTAGGAATTCAACATCGGTAACGGTTTTCTGCGTGTTGAAGGGTTCGTCCGGCAGGCTGACATCAGCGTAGACAATACGGTGATCAGAGCTGACGACGGGAAAGCCCACGCCAACTAGGTCAAACAACTCGTCTCCCTCTGAAGGCCAGAAGGACGCAGCTTCGGTAATTTCCAGGTCGCGGGTGGGCAGCACATAATCGGCCCGCAGGTTACCCGCGCCACTATCGTTGAAATCGCCAGTATCAAATGCCGGGTCACCCAGTTGACCCACGTTACTACCGCCCTGACGGATCGCCGCATCTTCACCGCCCACGCTGCCGGGACTCACCGAAACGTTGATGCGCGGATTGTTGAGCAGCTGTTGAATCGCACCGGGAATGCTGCTGCCGTCATACGGATCCGCATTCTGGTCGCCCATGATGACGAACAGTTCGCCCGGCTCTAGACCGCCGCTGGGATTCTCTGGCGTGGTGTCACCTGCTGCGGCATATTCCACATCATCGTAGATGTAGCTACCAGCACCTGGCGTTACATAGTCAGACCAGAAACGGATTTCATCATGGTTGCGGGTGCCGTTGCGATCTTCGGGACCGTCAAACACGGGTGGGGTAGGATGACTACCCAGGACGTGAATCACTTCGCCGTCTACCTCAAGGGGAATGTCCCAGTGACTCTTGGAGGAGAGACGGAAGACTTCGAGTTCTTCTTCGGAATACCAACTTGACGTGTCGCCGTCGCCGTCGGCATCTTCAGGGTCAGCAGGCAGCAGAGCTCCAGGCATGTCGCGCCACAGGAAATTTTGGAAGGTGCGGACATCCTCTTCCACAATCGGATGCTGCGACAGTAGAACCTGCGCGAACTGACCGGGAAAGAACCCGAACCCAAAGGAGTCATCACCATATTCGCGGGAGCCAGGCTCGGTAACCACTTGACCATCGTTATTGAAGTCGAAGCCAGCAGCCACCCCCGTATTTGAGGGCGCGTTGTAGACAAAGGGGTAGTCAATGAGGTCAACATCATCGGCCTGAGCAACGGCGAGATAGTTGTCTTGAAAGAGTTGAATGCCGGTATCGTCGGCGTCAAAATCGAACTCGTTGATGAGCACGACATCGGGGCGGGTCCGCTGCAGAATTTCGGCAACGGCTTGAGCCTGCGTATCGTCGGGGGTCGAAAGGTCGGTAATTAACTCGCCTTCAGTGGGTCGATTCAGGAAGGCGTTGAAGCTAGCAAACCGAATGTCAGTCGTCATGAAGGTGATGTCCTGAGTGTTGTTTGCAAAATCCAGATGTGGAGATACTGGCAAGAGCTGTAGCGATCGCTACAGCAGCATTAGCAACAGCCGTTTGCTGCCGCGATCGCTCCACCAACACTCGAATCTACTGGGGGTTCGCTAAGGGAAGACCAAGGAATCCTTAAGGATCGATTTTGCCAACTGTCCGCCACGCCATTTGACTAATGGATAATGACTGTTCCCAAGCACCTCAGAATCTGAAACACGCCATGGAGTTCATTTTGAGGATTTACCAAGGAGAACAAGTGAGAGCTAGCGTATTGAGCCGACGGTTGACAGATTGCTTTCAGAAATAAAAATTCGTTGCCGTTTGTAATCAGGCTAAATGTCGGCTGATTGAGTTCTGGGTTGCTCAGCATATACGCTAGCGCCTGAGGAATCGCTCGCGTTACGGCAAAATCACTCCGCTTTGATTCGATAACCAATAACCAAAGCCGATTTTTCAGCACCAGCACATCAATGCGTCCTCGGATGACGACGCCTTCATCCTCCATTTCCAGTTCCACGCTGGTTTCAGTCTCAATCCGAAACGGTCGATAGTAGAAGCCCGTCAAATCAAGTAACGGAGCCAAGACCACCATTTTGACGCTGTTTCCCAGCATCGGCGGGTCTTCCATCAGCTCTGTAAAGTTGGCCTTGACGCGATCTAGCTGCTGCTGTTCGGCTGCGCTCAACGCGCCATTTACATCTGACCATTCTGGGAAAAAAGCAGGATCTAACGCAGGTTGTAATCCGAAGGCTTGCTTCAGCTGACGCAGCGTTACTTCATTTGCACGAATTGCCTGAACCATGTCCAGTCCCGGTTGAGTCTGACGAAGGACTGCTTAATTCTAGTGCGATCGCGCTGCTTCCTCCCCTCCTCCCTACTCATTCCTGGGTTCTACCCAGAAATGAGTAGCGAAGGCTATGCCTTCACCGCAGAAGACAGCACATACGCTATCATGGCGCCATGTCAATCAGAATCGTCATTGATACCAGTGTTTTTGTCAGTGCCCTGATTGGTCTGACTGGACCCAGTCGAGAGATGATTCGACGCTGTCTCATGAGTGAATATCAACCTCTCATGGGAAATGCTTTGTTTTGTGAATATGAAGCAGTCACACAAAGAGAGAGTATTGCTACCTAATGTCCTCTGACTCAAGCGGAGGTACTAACTTTACTTCAAGCCTTTATGAGCGTTAGCAAATGGGTTTCTATCTACTACACATGGCGACCTAATCTAAAGGATGAAGTCGACA